>JBGCFH010000007.1:0-11941 GCA_045106825.1 Saprospiraceae bacterium
GGCCTAATGTGATATGAACGGTATGATAATTACCATAGATTGGTCTTTTATCAGGATAAATTCCTGTAAAACTTTTAATGTTATAATAAATTAGAAGTTCAGAAGGTACTTTCCTTCTATATTTTTCTAAGTAATCACTTAGACTATACTTCTGTCCTCTATGTAATATCTCGAAACTAATGCAGTCGCTTTCAGAGCATAATTTGCTTAGTTCCATTATTTCTCCTGCGATACGATCATCGCGAGGATTATATTTATCAATTATAAAAGCTGCTTTTCCCATGAGTTATGAATTTTACTATCCTGCAATAACTTCTCGAATTAATAATAAAATGTCACCATCTGTGACACCTGCTTGTTCTAATGATTCATCACCTTCGATAGCAAGATTTTTCCCTTTAGGTTGAATCTCATAAACATAAGGTTCTCCACTTGGGCTAATTTTATCAATTAAATTAGCATTAATTAATTTTTGGACAATCCGGTCAGGTGTTGCGTTTGTTGATAAAGCAATATTAAACTCTTTTTGCTCAACGGTTAGACGTATTGTTACTTTGAATTTTCCCATTTTAAAGGTGTTTGAGTTTTCTAATTTAATTTATTGTACTCTTACAATGATAAATTTATTTGGTGTATTTTTTGGAATAATTTTTTAGATAATAGTTATCAGAAAATATCCTCAACGCTGTTTGAATTGTATAGAATGAAAAGAATTTCTAATAATAAAAATAAAAATAAAAATCTCATAAATAATCGGTAGATATTTTTTTGAAATTTTATTTAAAAATAAAATATTCATCTTTATCTCCTGTTAATTCTACAAAATACTTATTTTTGATTGTTTCCACAGTAAGTATTTGGAGAGGCGGAACTCCCAACTCATTTAATGTTAAGGTTTGTTTTTCAAAATCATCATATATTTCACTAATTTGTTTAGTAAAAATTATCCTTTCATTTGGAATCGTACGATAACGTTTGAGTGCTTTTGCGGTAGCTTTATACTTTGGAATAACTACATCATAAACTTGTTCACTCTTAAAAGTTGCTAATTGAAAAACCACTTCGTGAGGTAATTTAATCGTAATCTCTTCTTCCTGAAGTGTTTTTGTCAACCAACTAAAAACGTCCTTTAAGGACATTGAAGATTTTAAAGGAGATTCAATAATGTCTTGACTTGATAATATTTGATGACTTAAACACTTTTCTTTTAATCTTTTTTGTTTGAGTTTTATAAACTCATTACTCATTCCTTCATAAAAAAATCTTGTTCCTGCTAAACTTTGTTTTTGGTTTTTATGAATAATTTTGAGTGCTTCTTGAACTTGCATTGCTCCTATTATTGAAGATGATATTGGTGTTGTTGGAATTTTTCCTGAAATAATAGTTGCTTTAGCTACATCAGCACAACCTAATCGAAATTTGATATTATCCCATTCTATCTGTGATAGTTTACATTCATAACAACTAATATTAGGAGTATAAACATTAATTTCTCCTGCTAAATTTTCAATACCTCCATCAATCCAACTTTTCCCAACTCTATATGAATGACGATTCATGTAGAGTCTTGCTTCTCGATTGTCTAAGCAACCAATAATAGCATCCATTCGTCTGAAGACTCCTAAGCCAATTTCATTAATTACATCAGAACGTACTGCTTTGACTTTTATATTAGGATTGATATCTTTTATTCGTTCTGCTGCTACTTCTGCTTTATATTTTCCACAATCTCTTTCTCGAAATAAAACCGACCGAGCTAAGTTAGAATATTCAATATCATCAAAATCTGTAATGAATATATGTCCAACACCAAAAAGTGCTAAGTTTTTAAGTACTTCATTCCCTAATGCTCCAGCTCCTACAACCATAATATGAGCTGCTTCTACACTCTCTCGTTTCCACCAATTGATTAGGTCAAATGTTGTTCCCCATTTTTTTTCATCTGTTATTTCTAAGAAGTTTTCCATAATGTATTTAAATTAATAATTAGATTGGTAGTATGTTTAAATTTTATTCTTTGATTCGAAAAAATGATTTATATATTGAATCATTTTTATAGTGTCTTTTAAATAGATTCTAAATATTATTAACAGCACTTGATAAATTATTCAAATTTAAATACAATTGATCCATATTTTGATCTAACATTCCTATTGCTTCTAAGGCATCAGATGCTAAATTATTAAATTCACTATTTGTACTATAAGACATTCTATTAACTGAACTATTTGACGATTCAATTGCATCTACTTCTTCCGTTAATTTTTCAGTAGTAATTTGAAAAGGGACAACGTCATTAACCTCACCATGATAGATTGTGTTTTTGTACTCAAATAAGTTTCCTCCTATTGTGCCATCTTCATTAAAATTTAATTGTTCTTTGATAGCATTTCTTGTGTGATTGCTAAGATCCTCTCCTATATTAATTAAATCTCCAGTAGCTTCTAATGGAGATAAAGTTAATAAATCACTTGCTTCATAATTATAATCACTTAGGTTTTTTTTGATATCTTCTAAGTCATCTCCAACATAATATTGATGTCCAATTTGAGTTCCAAATAGATTAATAACATTAGGTGTACCACTATAATTACTAATACCATCCAATACTTCTGGTTCTACGGACATTATCCTATTTTTAGAAATACCGGGAGCATCAAAAGTTGTGGCTCTTAATCCGTTTCGCATTGCTAAATCTTGAGCAACTGCTCCGCCTAAAGAATGACCTGTTATTTCTAATTCAGCATTAGGAGCAAGTTGTTTAACTTCTGCTAAAAACTTTTGAGATTCATCTCTGTAAGGCATATAATGTTCTTCTAAAGCTAATTTTCTATCGTCATTAATCCAGTTTCCAAAGTTATCAGAACCTCGAACAGCAACTATAACATCTCCTGTTTCTTGATTCTGATAGGCTCTAAATTGTATACCTTCGGATTCGCCATTTTCAAACCCAGATTTTGTATGAATGACATTCCAATCGTCTTGATTATCATATCTTGATTTTTCATCATAAACGTCATCTGAAAAATTAAAATAAGTTTCTGTTGTCCAATTATTATTTATCATTATCTAAATTTTATGATTGTCAATGAATTAATTTCGTTAATAATTTTTCTATAGAAGAAATAGATAAAATTAAAGTAATTGTAGCAAACAATCAACCCTAAATACAAAAAAAATAATCTTGTACTCCTTAATAACAATCATTTTGAAGATACTTCCTTAAACCATCATTATATACATAAAGAATCTTACAACTATTATTTCTGATATATAAACTGTTATAGTATAAGTATTCATAATTTCTTGAGCCATAAGACATACTACCTTGATACCATCTTCCATTATCATCTTTTGCAATAATTTCTTTTAACTCATAACCTCTACCATTAAGTTCTTCTTGATGTAGTAAAATTGGTATATTATCATCACTAAAAGAGTAAATAACTAAATAATCATTTCCTGATCCTTGTATGATGCAAGCCATTTCTTTCTTTTTTCTTGGAGTCAAGTCAGAAGTAGTGGCAGTATTAAATTCATTAGCATCATCTGATGAGTAAATCTGGTAAACACCTCTATTAGGAGTTTCTTCATCTTCATAAAAATCCTTTTCCAACTCTTTGGAAATATCTCCTTTCCAATTATAGCTTCTAAAAAGATTCATTAAAGCTATTTTATGTCTTGCTGATTCTAATATATCTTTAGCTTCTTGATTCCCAAAAATACCTTCAATGAAAGAATATTCAATTTTATTAATCATATATTCTGCTTTCATGTAGCCTTCTTTTTTATCAGGTGCTTTTAGTTTCAGCCATTCACCGGATTCTTCCAATACCTCCATAGCTGTTCCTACCTTATAAGATTCTTCATTCATTTTTGCTGACTCAGCATCAGGATACATTCGTAAAAATACATTTGTGAGTAATATTCTTTTATCAACTTCGATTGCGTTCTTGATGAATGCAAAGTAACAGATAATTGCTAATACAACAACCCCTACTACTATTAATATACCTTTTCGTTTTTTTTCTTCTCGTTCATCTGGAAGAATGATAACTTCTTCTTTTTTAGTTGTTGAGGGTAAATTATTAGATTGCCTTGTCGTTGGTTTATTCGTCAAAATTGGTAGTGTTGTACTTAATGCTAATGTATTTTCAGTGGATTTTGACTCTTTAGTATTGTATTTTTTTAAACCATCTAAAAAAGTTGAAAGTGCTTTATATTTTTCTTGAAGTAAATTAGTATCGGTAGTTGTTTTAATTTCATCTAATAAAATATTGGCTTTATTACGGATTTCCTTATAATTCGCATTATCACCGGATAAGTTTTTTAGTTGTTCTTTTATGACATGTATTAAAGATTTATGTTGGTTATGAATTTCTGTAATTAAGGATTTTTTCGTTTGATCTTCTTTTTGTTTGAGGTTTCCTTCAATTTGACTTATAGCTTCCTCAATATCTTTATAATCATCTACAACTGCAATAATAGTTGTACTATTTTGATATTCATTGATTAACTGTTTTATTTCCATTGTAATACCATCAAACTGATTATCTTCTTCATTTGATAAGGTTTGTATAGTTGCTTGAACTTCACTAATTCGAGCGTTTTTTTGCTTTTTTATTGTTTCTACAATTACCTCTTCTTTTGATTTTAAAGTTACTTTGAGTTCTTCTTCAATATTTAAAGATACAATCCTATCTATAATATTTGGATGTTTGAAAGCATGTGTAGCTAATAACTCGACTGTTTTACTTGTTTTCTCTTCATAATCTAATTTGGAGGTATTTAATAAATATTGAATACCTGTAATAATATCTGATTTAAACTTAGGTTTTTTTAAAATAGGTAGATAAGTGTCATAAGCTAAATCGTTATAATCTGCGGTATATAAGAGTTTAGCAAACTCTTTTTTGTAACTAATATTTTTAGCATCATCTTGAGAACGAGTTGCATTACCTAAATTCGAAATCGCTAATTCAGGCTTATCCAATTTTAAATAGGTTTTAGCAACCTCATAAAACATTTGAACATCATTCTGCTTATAAGCTAAGAATTGAAAAATATCTAATGCTTCTAAATATTTTCCTTCATTGTATAGTTGCAATGCTTTTTCCTGTTTGGTTTTGTCCTCTTGAGTATACATATTTGGTTTGGTTTAATATGAAAAAGTCATGATATATATAATATTAATCCAATTCATTTAATTGAAATTATTAGTATTGTATGATATGATAAGATATATTTTGCTAATCCAGAACATCAATATTCATAGCAAAATTACAGTTCTCACAATCCATGATTTTCATAGTTGCGATACCGATAACTTCAGCTTTAGTATTCATAACAGGACTTCCACTACTTCCTGGAGAAATAGCGGCATCTATTTGTATTAGTGCATCAGAAACATTGTGCAATTCTCTTATTGATGAGACAATGCCTCTTGTAAGCGTACTTTCTAAGCCTTTTGGGTTGCCCAAAACAATAATATCTTCTCCTTTTTGAGGATTTGATTGAGCAATAGATAAGGCAGAAAAATTACGACTTTTTTCAACTTGAAAAATAACATAATCGAAGTCTTCCGAATATTCCAAAACTTTAGTCACATTTAGTGTTTCTTGTTGTGAGGTTTGAACAGTCCATTGACTTCCGCCTTCAAATACATGGAAATTACTTACACCAATACCTGATGATTCAATAAAAAAACCTGTTCCCATACCTATACCTTCACCATTTTCATCAAAAGTGTTGACTAAGAATACACAAGGCTCAGCGAGTTTCGCTAATTCTGTTGTAGTCAAGTCTTTTTTTGAAGATCGTTTTCTATCTGGTAGTGTATAATCATCGTCACTATTACCATCAATTGTTGTTGGTAAATCACTTTCTGTCGGACGTTGATTCGGTTCTGATACGACATTATTATAGGATTGCCGACGTTTTTGATCACGTCCAGATTTTGAACAACCAGAGCAATCGGTAAACATAACAGTTATGAAGCCTAAAAAAAGGATATGTATCCATTTCATAAGGTTAGGGGTTTTATAATGTACCAATTTTAGGTATAATTTGAATTAAAAAGCGTTGATTTTTACTTTCAGTCTGTTCACGAGGAACACCACCTGTTCCACTTCCTGCTAATATCAACTCACAATTATCTAATTGTCTTAAAGCTACACTGTTTTCTTCCCAAAACTCTAATAAAGCTAAAGAACGTTCATAGCTTAATTCAAAATTTCGAGAATACTTATCCTTTGACGCTTGTCCTTCTATGAGAACAAGGTAACGAATATTTTTTTCATCTTTGTAGCTTTCAACTAAATTTTGTATTTTTTTTCCGGCATTAATTAATTCTGTTCTTGTTGTAGAAGATAAGTTTTGAATATTACTACTTCCGGATTGAAACTGTACTTGTAGTTTTAATATATGTTTTTTATAGTCGTCACTATATTCAAAGTATTTATCGTCAGGATCAATATCTTCAATTGCCTTTTGTAAGGCTTGTATTTTTTTAAACTGCTCAGCTTGTAATCTGAATTTTTCTCGTTCCATCTTTAACTTAACAAAAGTCAAAGCATACAAGACTAACATAACGAAAAATAAACTCGTCATTAAGTCAGCATAACTTAGCCAAAAAGAATTTCCTTTTTTCATAGAATAATAAGATTAAACTGTTATCAAGATAATAACATTTGAATAAATACGATAATGATAAGTACAACAGCCGTGAATTTAATCAAGCTGTATCCGAAGTCAATATAAGGCGTAAGTTTTTGAAGACTTACAGGTAATAAATCATAAAAACTTCCTGAACTAATATTGTCACTGTTACTTACATTGCTACTTCCTGTTCCGACTTTTCTGCTTGTACTTAATGTATTCTTTTCGATGCTTTCTAAGCGCTTAATCATTTTATTTTGAATAGTATCTGCTTTTTTCAGGTATTGTTCTAAGTTTTTATCTACTTTTTCTAAGTGATCCAATTTTTGTAAATGTTGTGGATTTTGTAAAGTAATTTTTTCTAATTCATTATATTGTTTGATTAATTTCTCTTTAACAACATTAATACTTTGAGTTGTATAATCTTGAAATTGTTCGGCAACATGATTTCCTTTCACAGAAGCATCTGCTGCAATTCCTTTAATTCGGTCATCAAACTTATCTAAGACGACTTGCAACATATCTCCTTTTCTCTCTAACTCATCAAAGTGAGTTACAAGGAAACTTTGTAACTTTCGATGTTCATCAAAAACATTTCTAACCTCATTTGCGACTATTTCTATTTGATTCGTTCTATCCAAAACGCCATTTACTCGATCACTCAAGGTTACCGTATTGTCAATAAACTGTCGCATTGTTAGGATATAAGTCCCTAATTTTTCAAGATCTTGCATACTTTGCTGCATTTGTTGAAAAGTCATGACGTTAGCACTTGCCAATTTATTTAAATCTATATTTTCTAACTTCTCTAAAGTAGCATTCTGTAATTGAAATGATTTAAAATTATTACCAACTACTTTTTTAAACTCTTTTATGTTTTTAGAAAAAATATCGTTGAATTTGATAAAATCATTTTGTAATGCTTGTGTTGCAGATTGAATACTCTTTGATAAAACAGGTAATAATTGTGATTGAATAAAAGTATAAAACCCATTTTTACGATTCTCTATTTCTGTTTTAATCACTCTAAATCGCCATGAACTATAAGTTGTTAAACCTAAACCGACAAAACTTGCAATCATCGCAATTTTTACCCCATTAATTAGAGAATCAATTCCTAATTCGGTAGCTGTCGATGCTAACTCTCCGCTTACTGAAGGCATACCAAAAAGTCCGATGATAATACCAAACATTGTACCTCCTAAACCTAAGTATAAAGGAATTGGCGTCATTACTTCAATCTCTTGTTCCTCTAACTCGACATTTCTTTCTACCAAATCTTTAATTAAATGAAAATCAGCAGCAGCACCTTTATTCTTAATTAAATAAGTATTTAGATTAAAAATAAGTTTATTGATAAAAGGACTGTCTGTCATCGTTTGAATTAAACTCATTTTTCCACTAATCTTATCACCAGCTTCTTCCCATATCTCCGCTTTTCCAAAGTGTCCTTCTTGATAGTGTTGATTAAAAAAGTCGATGACACTATTTATGGTATAAGCATTAGCGTCATCAGGTAGATAACCTTTTATTAATTTGAACTTGCTTCCATCAGGTATAGCATTTTTAAGAAAATTCATTTTTCCTAATATTTTTAAGAAAACAAATATTTGTAAAATGATAATACCTCCTATCACTACGTATTCAATAATTTGATAAATTTCCATTACTTTTTTCGTTTTGATGGATTAATCTAAAAATTCATCCGCTTCATCAACGGTATAATCTTTAATTCCAAAAGTTATATTGATTTTATAATCTTCGTCTTGTGTAATTAAAAAAGGTTCAATTAGCATACTCATTTTCGTTTGCATTTTAGCTTTTGCTCTTTCTGTTAAGTCTGATGAGTTCGCTAATTCATATAGTCGTACTTTAGTCTTTGCAAGGCTTTTATTAAATTCTTCCTCACCAATTTCCTGAATAAAACCATTGTCAATACTATTGACAGTAAAATCAGTTTCTGTGGATAGTATTTCAGGTTCAGGCAACCCAATATTGATAATGTTATTTTGATTGTTAAAACTAACATTATAGTATTTTTCTAAATCAAAACCTGCTTTAAATGTACCGGTGACTTGCATATTGATATTGGCTTTAGAAGAAGCCCAGCCCCACAGAAACTCCCTTTCATATTCATCTTCAACGGTTACTGAAATAACATCTTTTGCCGTTGCCAATTCCATAATCTCATTTCGTTGATGTTCATTTACAAACATCGTTTTGACAGCATTAATTATTGCATATTCCTCGAAATATTGATTTAAAGGTTTGAGCATTTCATTGAAAATATAGGTACAAATTCCACCTTGTATCGCAGCATCTAATCCTTCTCCTTTAGGCTTTTTTCCACTTCTGATAGGAATACCAGGCGTAATTTCATCTAATACAAAACAAATTAACTGACTGGTGACTTCACTAAAAATACTGGTAGTTTTATAAGATTCTTTTGAGGTAAAACTTCTGCCTGAAAAATCAACTTCTCTACTCGCCAAAGAATCAAACATTTCATAATGTCGTTCTGTAATAAAATCTTGCTTTATTCGATAATTATCCAATAAAGCTTTTTGTTCCGCTTCATTTTTATAGTATTCATCTCCAACACGTTCCAAAAGTGCTTCATGTAAATCTACCAAAGCTGATTTATACAATTCTTCCCGTTTATCTTCATTCGGTTCATATGATATTTTAGCGACTGTATTTGGAATATCTTGATTATCAATTGTTTTTAGAAATTCCTTATTGATTACAGGTTTGATATATGCTTTTCGTTCTGACTCAGATATTTTTACAGTTTTTTCTGAATCCGAATCGTGATAATAATCAGGAGGTCCACAAGCTGTAAGAAATAAGATGATAATTAAGTAATTGTATTTCATGGTGTTTGGTGCTTAAGGTTAATTCTGAATTATTTATACATGGCATTACAATCTAAATTTTCATGTAGTATAATCTACATTTACCGAACCAAAGCCCAAATTGAGATTTAGTTCGATAATGTAAATTGTCCACTAAAATTATATTGAATTACTATGACTTATACATACTTAACTTGTGCTTTATCTGTAACTTTCCATTTGTTACCTTCTTTCTTTGCTTTACCCTTTTTTATAGTATCAATTCTTCGTGCATCAGGATTAAAAATATTTATAGGTTTACATACAGGCATCATACGATTTGGATCATCTAAAGCAGCTCTAAACGTTGTAGGATGATTGAAAAACTCAAACTCTGCTGTATTTTTATCTTTGGAAATAAAAAATTTATATAATGAAGCACCTATTTTAACATCATTTTGTCCTTTTGATGTGAATTCTCCATTTTGATTTGGAGTTGCGAAGTAGAGAACTGTTTGTGAGTAATTTGAAGGCTTATTTTTTGGTTTTGTATATGTTTTTTGTTTTGATGAACTTCCTTCAATATTTTTTAGCTTATTTTTCAAATAAATAATTTCTGCATCTTTAGTAGATATTTCGTTATTCAATTTTGTTATAGTTTCTGTTAATTCAATAACTTTCCTTTGAAGTTTAGAATTTGCATCGGATAATTGAGTTTTAATATTTGTGTTATTTTGCTTTGGTTTTTCGTTTATTGATATAGTTTTTTGCTCTTTATCTTTTTTCTTTTTATTATAATCATATGCAAAGTAACTGATAATAGCTAATCCTGCTAATATTAATAAGTACAATAACCAATTTGTTCCTTCATTATCTTCTTCTTTACCTTCGATTTTTTCTTTTAATTCTTCTACATCATTGTATTGTATTGTTACTTTTAATTTTCCATCTCGTATTTTTTGTAATAGAACTTTAAAGTCTTCTTGGAAACTTACAGTTAAATCTCCAAATCCAGCTATTTGAATGGAGTCATTTAGTTGTCTTAAATTATTGGTATCAATCTCACATTTTTTTACTTCTTCTTGTAAAGTTTGAAAAATTACATAATTCTTTATATGGTTTGAACCATATATATTAGGTGTGTTTGTTTTTAAATTATCATAAGCTCTCATCAAATCGCTTAACCTCTTATCAAAAGGAATATCAATGTTATGAGTTTGTTCTCCTAAAGTAATACAGGACACATTATTTCTTTCTAAAACATCTTCAATAATTTTTTTGTAATTAGGAGCTTCAGGTGTATTAAGCCTTAAACTTTTGTATGTATTTTTTATATTTTCTAATTCAGGCTTTGTAACACATGACTTGAAGAGTGATAATAAATTATTTAGAGAAGTCTTTTCAAGACTTTCTGTCATATTGTTTACAATTGATTCTAACTTAACTCTATCTTTACTCAAATCAGCAGCACATTCTTGCCCAATCAAAAAATTAGGAATAAGAAATACAATCACTAAAAATAAAAAACGATTTTTCATATTATTCGATTTGGTAGTAAGTGTTATATATTAATTATATGGTTATTTTGGGTTGAGCACATCTCAAATATTAATTTAAGATGTACTCTTTTAACTTAATTTGAAGTTTGAATAAAACGTGCTAATTTATTCAATGCAGGAATAAAATGATAGAAAAATAAAGTTTCCTCTAAAGGTCTTTCGAAATCTCCTTGTAAGTCTTTTTTATATTGATTAATGCCTTGTTGTAAGTGATTTTCAATATCTCGACTAAGTAATTTCTTATAGTCATTTAATTTAGAAACAGAGATATTTAATTCATCATGGAAATTAAATTTTCGGTGTAAGCTAAATAAGAAATCAATGAAGTCTTTCACTTCGGCTTTAATACCTTTAATTACATCTTCGTCAATATCCGCATATACTTCGGGTTCATTAACCATACCTTCTTTCGCACCACTCCAAACTTGTTTGATAGATTTTATGAAATGAATGTCATCCATGTTTTTAAGTTCGGTATTACTCATTTTTAAAGCACCTTTACATGTTACTTCTTTTGGGCTCTTTTTATAAGTTTCAATTGTTAAATCATCCTCTCCATAAGTTAAATTTCCATGATTATCTTTATTATCATAAATTTTCATTATTATTGTTTCAGATAGTCTTTCTAAGGTTTTAGTTGATGCTAAAATATCTAAAATTTTAGAACCTCTACCACTTAATGTAATATACCGAGGCATTGCAATATTTTGTTTCTTCATTAGTTTTGTGATATGATATAATATTGCTACATAAAATGTCAAAAAGACAAACCGCATACTATCATCGCCTTTTAACATTTTATGAAATGATATAGGCAAACCTCTTAAAGCCACATCAGGATTTTCTTCTAAAGAGAAAAAGAAAGCAACAATATCAGTAGAGTTTTTATTT
>JBGCFH010000070.1:0-18173 GCA_045106825.1 Saprospiraceae bacterium
TTATTACACTTGGAAAATCGCAGCTTGTGACCGTAAATCAATGCAATATATTGGTGGCAAAATGTCGGGTATTACAGAAGATGAATTTAGAGAGATGATGTTAAGTGGTGGACGATCAATTATTGGAAATAGAAGTAAGGTAGATGATTATTGATACGATTTTAGCTTGATTTCAATTTTATTTTAAGAATAACAAAACTCGAAAAATGGGAAAAATAGTAGGAGGAGTAGGTTGCTCTCACGTTCCACCTGTAGGAATGGCACACGATAAAGGAAAAACTAAAGATAGTTATTGGGCACCATTATTTGAGGCTTTGCCACCTGCACGTAAGTGGTTGGAAGATTTAAAACCTGATGTAGTCATTGTGGTTTTTAACGACCATGCTACTTCGATGTCTTTTAAAATGATTCCAACTTTTGCGATTGGAGTCGCACCATATTATGAAAATGCAGATGAAGGCTATGGACCTCGACCGATTCCTAATTATAACGGTGCACCTGAGTTGGCGTGGCATATTGCAGAGTCTTGTATTTTAGATGAATTTGATTTGACGATTGTGAATGAATTGGATTTAGACCATGGTTTTTCTGTACCAATGACAATTATGTTTGGAGAACAAGAAGCTTGGCCAGTAAAAGTTGTTCCGGTATGTGTAAACGTGATTCAATATCCGCCACCGACTGCCAATCGTTGTTATAATTTAGGTAAGGCAATTAAAAAAGCCGTAGAAGAATATGATGACGATGTAAGAGTTGTCATTGCAGGAACAGGCGGAATGTCGCATCAATTGCAAGGTGAAAGAGCTGGTGTTATCAATACAGAGTTTGATGTCAAATATTTAGATAATCTTGCTGGAGATAATGAAGATAATAGGCAACGACCTCATTTGAATTATATAAAAGAAGCAGGAACAGAAGGCATAGAACTGGTCATGTGGCAAGTTATGCGAGGAGCAATGGAAGAGAAAGTGGTTGAGAAATTTAGAAAATATCATGTCGCTTCTTCTAATACCGCTTTTGGAGTAATTTGTTTTGAGAATGCACCTGAATAAAAAGTAACACTTCAATTTAAAGCTTTGATAAGTAATGATAAGCTAAAAATATCACGAAACTATATTATCCAAATATATAAAAATTAAGCAATGAATATAGTAATAGCTGGGGCAGGTTCAATTGCCCGAAAACATTTAAATTCTTTAAAAAACATTCCATACGCCAATGTTGTGTCTTTGGTCGCTGGAAACGAGGCAGAAGCAAAAGAAGTTGCGGCAGCTAATAATATTCCGCATTGGACTTTAGATTTGGCGGAAGCCTTAGCTATTCCTGGCGTTGATTGTGCCATCTTATGCACACCGACTCCAATGCACGCTGACCAAGCGGTACAAGTCATGAAAGCAGGAAAACACGTCATGGTTGAAATTCCGATGGGAATGTCTTTGGCCGAATCTCGAATGATTTGCGATGTACAAAAAGAAACAGGTTTAACGGCAATGGTGGCACATACTCGACGATTCAATCCGCCTCATCAATGGATTCATCAGCAACT
Source organism: Saprospiraceae bacterium (assembly GCA_045106825.1). Lineage (GTDB taxonomy): Bacteria > Bacteroidota > Bacteroidia > Chitinophagales > Saprospiraceae > CAWVWD01. Next base: position 1,547 of record JBGCFH010000070.1, read on the forward strand.
GCGAGAAGGAAAACTACACTTACATCACTTGGTGGTCGAAACGCTTTTTCATAGAAGAACGAACAAAAGTGCTTTAGGTGTAGAACGAAACTGGTCAGACCATTTATTATGGCATCATGCCTGTCATAGTGTAGATTTGTTTGCTTGGCAAACTGGCGAACCGCTTATTAAACGTTGGGCTCAACAAGGGCCAGTTAGTCCTATTATCGGTGTTCCATTAGATATGACGATTGGATTAAAATCCCAAAGTAATAAATTATGTACAGTGGCACTTTCCTTTAATAATGAAGGGCCTTTGGGTTCTTGGTTTAGATATATCTGTGAAGAAGGAACGTTCAAAGTTCGCTACAATGATATGACGAATGGTTGGGATAAACCGATTGATTATGATTGGCAAGGTGTATCAGATAATGGTATTGAATTACAAGATAGAGAGTTTTTTGAAGCTATCAAGGAAAACAGAACACCTGAGGCAAGTGCAGATAGTTGCTTTTTGACAATGGAAAACTTGCATAAATTAGAATATATCGCTCATAATTAATAGACTCGTTAGGTTAGTCAAATCAACGTTTTTTGGAATTTCATTCAAATAAAATAATCCAAAAACGATGATAAATTATGCTTTTTAACAAAATTTGAGATTTAGCCTAAAATTTTTGACAAATTAACAAGCGTCTAAAATCTCAAATCTAATAGCGAAGCGGTCTAACATCTCTAATTAAGTGTGTAGCTAACCACCAAATTTATTTGGTAGGTTGTTTTTAATATTTCAACTTATAAGAATGACAAAAAAATTATTAGTAGTCGGTGCACACTCTGCAGATTATGTCTGGCGAGCAGGTGGTACAATAGCCAAAGTTGTAGAACAAGGTGGAGAAGTTTTAAACTTAGCGTTGTCCTATGGAGAAAGAGGCGAATCAGGCGTATTGTGGAAAGAAAATCCGAACCGCTCGGTAGAAGAAGTGAAGCAAATTAGACACGAAATGTCGGTCGAGGCTTCTGCTATTTTAGGTTGTGAATTTAGATGTTTGGATTGGGGCGATTATCCGATGATAGTGAATGATGAGCGGATTCAAGAGGTCGCAGATATTATCCGAGAATTTGCACCAAATGTGATTATTACACACACACCAAAAGATCCTTTTAATCCTGATCATCCATTGGCGTATCAAGTGGTTGAAAAAGCAAGATTATTATCCGCTGGAGCAGGTGTAGCTGCTGCTTTCAAGAGAATTGATCCTCCAATTTGGTATTCTTTTGAGCCACATCAACCCGAATTATCGGGTTTTGTACCGAATACTTTTATTGATATTACTTCTGTTTTTGAGAAAAAAGTAGCAGCGATGAGCTGTATGAGAGCACAAGAGTATTTAAAAAATTATTATACCGAATTAGGAGCAAGAAGAGGAAATCATGCTCGTAGAATATCGGGCAAACAACACGTCAAATACGCAGAAGCACATCAAAGGGTTGTACCTGTGGTATTGGATACAATTGTTCCTGATATTCATTTTTCATAATTGCTAAATGTAACAATCAGTAATTTTTAAATAAAAACAATGGCAACTAAAGCACAATTAGAAGAACTTGCTCAATTTGGAACGGCAACAATACATGAAGCATTGGGAAAGATTGGAAACTTACCTTATCAAATAAAACCGATTAATAAAAATATGCGAATTTGTGGACCTGCTTATACCGTCAAAGCAAAGGCTTATATGAATATTAATCTACATAGAGCTTATGCTTACGCAAAAGAAGGCGATGTAATTGTTGCCGATTGTTCGGAAGGTTATGAGGCAGGTTACTGGGGCGATTTATTGACTTCAGGTGCAATGAAACAAGGCATTTCGGGTTTAGTGATTGATGCTTGTGTAAGAGATGCTGATGAGATTGAAGCATTGGGTTTTCCTGTTTTTTGTAGAGGTTTTTGTATAAAAGGTACAGGCAAAGACCCTGAAGGTAGTCTGAATGAACCGATTAAAATTGGAGAAGTAACGGTAAATCCTGGGGACATTATTATAGGAGATAGAGATGGTGTTATGGTTGTCCCAAAAGATAAAGTAGAAGAGGCTATTCTAAAATCTTACGCCCGAGAACAGAAGGAAGCAAGGGTAAGAGCGAGATTAAATCAAGGGGAAACTTCTTTGCAAATTTATGAATGGGATAAAAAATTTGGGTATTAAAATTTACCATTCAATCATTTAAAATTAAATAGTGAAAATAGCAATTTTAGGCTTAGGCGAAGCAGGTAGTCACTTTGCTAATGATTTGGTAAAAATGGGCATAAATGTTAGTGGTTGGGATCCAAATTTACAAAAGAAATTAAATCCTAAAGTGCATTTTGCTGCAAGTAATACTGCTGCCGTAAAAGCAGCAGATATTATTTTAAGTGTCAATTATACCTCCGAATCTAAGGACATCGCTCAAGAAGTCGTACCATATTTAAAGGCTGAAAGTGTCTATTGTGAAATGAACACTTCCGCTCCAAATACCAAAAAAGAGATTGAAGCTATCCTACAACCTGCGAATATACATTTTGTAGATTTAGCAATAATGGCACCTGTGCCTCCAAAAGGAATTAAAACCCCGTTATTAGCAAGTGGTGGCGGTGCAAATTTATTAGCTCAACGGTTAGCACCTTATGCCTTGAATTTGTCTATTTTGAATGATAAAACTGGTGATGCTGCTGGTCGGAAATTACTTCGTTCGATAGTTTATAAAGGAGTTGCAGCAGTGATATGCGAAGCAATGGAAGCAGGACAACAATTGGGTTTAGAGGATTATATAAAAACTCAAATCAATTCGATTATAGGAGATAATGACGAGTTAATTGACCGTTTTGTAAAAGGAAGTCGAATACACGCTAAAAGACGAATGCACGAAATGGAAGCTGTGGTTGATATGTTAGAAGATAAAAATCTAACGGCTTTTATGTCGAAAGGAGCAGTTGAAAATTTAAAAAAATATACATAGCAACCAAATTCATTTGGTTACCTCAAAATAAAAATATGCAAACACAAATAGCCATCATAGGTGCAGGACCAACAGGATTATTATTGGGACATTTGCTACAACAAGCAGGTATTGATACGGTTATTTTAGAAAATAGAAATGAACATTTTTTAAGGGCGAATTGGAGAGGCGGAATGATAGAATCGGCTATTGCACAAGTATTGATAAAAAATGGAATAGGCGAACAATTGCAAAAAAAAGGGATTGAGGTATCAAGGATTTATTTTCATTATGATAATCAAAAAACACACCTTGATTTTACCGATAAGAAGCCAATTATTTATAATCAACATGAGCTTATTGGCGATTTAATTGATAAACGAAAAACCTTGCAACAACCTATTATTTTTGAAGGAAAAGGGCAACGTTATGAAGGTTTGAATACCGCAAATCCAAAGATACATTATACCTTAAATGCCGCACTTTATCAGTTAGATTGTGAATTTGTAATTGGTTGTGATGGATTTAGAGGAATTAGTCGCCGAGTCATTCCTGCAAGTACACGAAAAGAAATTAAGGAAGAATTACCTTATGCGTGGTTAGATTGGTTAGTTGATGTTCCTGCCAAAATTCAAGCACCGATTTTTGCTTATCATCCCAATGGGTTTGCGGCACAAATGCCTACTTCTGATGGCAAAACATTATTGCATTTGCAAATAAAAAGAGGAACGGAAAAAGATGATTTGCCAAACGATGCTGAATTGTGGCAAGAGCTGGAAAAACGTCTAAACACGCCACTAAACCGTGGAAAAACACTTCGGAAAACCCTTGATTATATGCGACATTTTCATAGTCAAAACTGGCAACATGAACGCTTGTTTATTGCAGGTGATGCCGCACACGTCGTAGAAAGAACTGGGTATAAAGGATTAAATATGGCTTTCGCAGATGCTATTTATTTGGCGAAAGCCTTGATTTATTTTTATAAAAAAGGAGATAAATCTAAGTTAAATAATTATACCAATCAAGCATTGGGTCGGACGTTAGAAATTAAGAAATTTACGACTTCGCTAACTCAATTATTACATACTATTCCCGAAGCATCAACTTTGGAAAAAGAGGCACAAAGTCAAGAAATAACTGAGTTATTTGAGGATAAAGTAGCGGTTGAAAACTTAGTGCAAAATTGGATAGGTTTACCGTTTTAATAAAAAAATATGCAGACAAAAATTCCATATATGCAAATCCGAGGTGGCAGTTCCAAAGGTGTGTTTTTTCATGCCAAGGATTTGCCAACTAACGAAAGCAAAAGAAATCAAGTTGTTCTATCGGCAATGGAAGGTGTTGGTATAGGCGATTCTCGTCAAATTGATGGTTTAGGCGGAGCAGATTCCTTGACGGCTAAAGTTGGAATAGTTAGTTCGCCAACTAAAAAAGAGGCGGATTTAGATTATCTATTTATGCAAGTCGTCATTGGAGAAGGACGATTATCGACCTCACAAAATTGTGGCAATATTCTTTCTGGCGTATTGCCTTATGCTATCGAAAGCGGTTTGATAAAAGCGACACATCCAACAACGACAGCGACTATTCATATGCTGAATAGTGGTGGATTGTGTGAAGTTACGGTTCAAACGCCAAACGGTGAGTTGGTGTTTGCAGGAGATACCAAAGTAGATGGTGTTTTGGGAACTGGTGCACCTATTATTTGTAATTATTTGGACATTGCTGGTGCAAATTGTGGGGCTTTATTGCCGACTGGAAATGTGATTGATGTGATAGATGGGATAAGCGTTTCTTGTGTAGATAATGGAATGCCTGTCGTCAATTTAAGAGCAAGTGATTTTGGTCTAACTGGTTATGAAAGTAAAGCAGCATTAGATGCTAATGAAGAACTAAAAAAACGATTAGAAAGTATTCGGTTACAAATTGGACCAAAAATGAATTTGGGTGATGTTTCACAAAAAACAATTCCTAAAATGTCTTTAATTTCACCTGCGAAAAATGGTGGTTTGGTCAATACAAGAACATTTATACCTCATGTTTGTCATGCCGCAATTGGTGTTTTGGGTGCGGTTTCTGCTGCTACGGGTTGCCTTATTCCTGGTTCAGTTGCAGAAGGAATTGCGATGATTCCGAATGATTTTAGTGCCTTATCAGTAGAACATCCTTCAGGACAGTTTGCTGTCAGTTTAGACGCTTATTTTAAAAATAAAGAATTAATTGTTAAAAAATCTGGGACAGTTCGAACCGCTCGGATTATTAGTAAAGGAGAAGTATATCTGCCGTTATTGTTAAGTACTTGAAGTTGGTGTAATTATTAATTAGATAAAATTAAAAACTGCTATACATTTTGATTTTGGGGTAAAGACCTGACAGGTTTTTGAAACCTGTCAGGTCTGATTATCAATAAGTTACCAAATATTTGTTCTTTAAAAACAATCTATTCTTCAAAAATGTATAGTAGTATGACAAAATTATTAATCTCTTATTTTATAATAATATGAAGAAGAAAACCTGTATGCCGCCGAATGCTCATCCAAATATTCCAAAATATAAAGCACCTGCATTGGCTTGCGATGCTCACTGTCATGTATTTGGGCCAAGTGCTATTTTTCCCTATCATCCGACGAGTACTTACGAGCCACCTGATGCAGGAAAAGAACGATTGAAAGCCTTGCATGACCAAATTGGTTTGGAACGAGCGGTTATTGTACAAGCAAGTTGTCATGGGCCGGATAATCGGGCGATGTTAGATGCTATTAAATGGAGAGGTGATGAATACTGGCGAGGTGTCTGTATTGCTAACAAGAATTTTACAGACAAAGAATTTGAAGCATTGCATGAAGGCGGTGTGAGAGGCGTTCGGTTTAATTTTGTCAAACATCTTGGTGGAGCACCTGATTTGGTAGGTATGAAAAATGTACTGGAACGAGTCAAGCACCTTGGTTGGCATTTGGTTATTCATGTCAATGCGGAAGATATTATCGAATATGAATCTTTTTTTAGTCAGTTCAATGATATGAATATTATCGTTGATCATATGGGAAGAGTGCCTACTGATTTAGGTATTGAACAACCTGCTTTTAAGATTTTATTAGAATTTATGCAGCGTGAAAACTGGTGGGTAAAAGTAAGTGGTTCAGAGCGAATTTCTAAAGCAGGTCCGCCGTTTTATGATGCTGTACCTTACGCACAAGCCTTGATTAAAGTCGCTCCAAATCGTTGTATTTGGGGAACAGATTTTCCGCATCCAAATATTAAAGAACATATGCCGAATGATGGCGATTTAGTGGATTTATTAGCTTTATTTGGAGAGGAAAAAACGATGCAAAAAATCTTGGTAGATAATCCAAATAAGTTGTATTGGAATGATTAAAAAAAGAGATTATTATGATTTATAAAAAGATTGGTAATTCGGACTTAGAAGTTTCTGCGGTCTGTTTGGGTATGATGACTTACGGCTCAAAAGAGTGGCGACCATGGGTATTGAATCAACAAGACGATTGTAATAGACATGTGAAACAATCTTTAGATTTAGGTATTAATTTTTTTGATACAGCCAATATATACTCTTCGGGAGTGAGTGAAATTATGACTGGCAAAGCCTTAAAAAAATTAGCTAAAAGAGAAGATGTTGTCATTGCGACTAAGGTTGGTTTACCGATACCCAACGATTCTACTCAAAAAGGGCTTTCTAAAACTCAAATTCTAAAACACATTGATCAATCACTTAAAAATCTACAAACTGATTATATAGATTTATATCAAATTCATCGTTGGGATTACAATACACCGATAGAGGAAACGATGGAAACTTTACATGGTTTAGTACAATCGGGAAAAGTCCGATATATTGGTGCGTCAAGTATGTATGCTTGGCAGTTTTGTAAAGCCAATTATATAGCAGATTTGAATGGTTGGACTCGATTCGTGAGTATGCAAAATCATTATAATATCATTTATCGAGAGGAAGAACGAGAAATGAATAAATATTGTATGGCTGAAAATATATCGTTGTTACCGTGGAGTCCAATCGCAAGAGGAATTGTTAATGGTACACGAACTCGCACAAAAGCAAATACTTTAAGAAGCCAAACAGATGGTTATGGTCAAAAACTCTATAATCGAGAAATTGATTTTAAAGTCGCAGATGCTGTTATGAAAATTGCTAAAGATAAAGGTGTAAGCGGTGCGGAAATTGCCTTCGCCTGGCTACATCAACAGCCAATGATGACATCACCTGTTTTTGGTGCAACTCAACTTTGGCACATTGAGGAAGCCGCTCACTCCGTTGAGGTAAAATTAACGGCAGAAGAAATTGAATTTATTGAAACACCTTATGAAGTCAATATAGTAAAGCCTTGGAATCTTTAGATTCTAAGGCTTTACTATAAGTAGTCGAGCACTGTTAATTGACTACTTACGCTTAGTTATACCTTACCTAATTTTGCTTATATCTACAAAAAGCAGCATCTCTCAAGTAAATAGGATTGATTTTGCATATCAATAGGATAGTTTTGCATACGCATAGGATTAAAGAATAATTAATTTTGCAAATCATATAATTCAAAATAAAAATTGGATTTTATAAAATTGTAACATTAATAAACGGTTTGTTTTTAAGCGTTTTTCTTAATCGTACTACTTAGATATAAAAAACAACTAAATATGCAAGTTTTTACAATGAATGAAAGTTTTCCTATGAATGCATGGTACGCAGTAGCATGGGATGTTGAAGTTAAGAATGCTTTATTGGCACGCAAAATTTGTAATAAATCGTTGGTTTTATACCGTAAACAAGACGGAACACCTGTTGCTTTGGAGGATGCTTGTTGGCATCGGCTTTTACCTTTATCCAAAGGTCATCTTAAAGGAGATACAGTCATTTGTGGTTATCACGGATTGCAATTCAATAGTGATGGACGATGTACACATATGCCTTCGCAAGAAACCATAAACCCTTCTGCTTGTGTTCGGTCTTATCCAACGGTACAGAAATATCGTTTCATATGGGTTTGGATGGGAAATCCCGCATTAGCCGATGAATCTAAAATTCCTGATATGCATTGGAATACAGATTTGGATTGGGCAGGTGATGGTCGAATGATTGAAGTAAAGTGTAATTATCGTTTAGTGGTCGATAATTTAATGGATTTGACACATGAAACATTTGTTCATAGTGACAGTATTGGCGATGATACCGTTGCCGAAGCACCTTTTGATGTTGTTTATGATGAAAATACAGCAACGGTTACTCGATGGATGAAAGGAATAGATCCGCCGCCATTTTGGAAAAGTCAACTTAATAAAAAAATAAAGCACGACGGAAAAGTAGATCGGTGGCAAATTATCAAATTTGAAGCACCTTGTACCGTTACCATTGATGTCGGAGTAGCGATAGCTGATACAGGAGCTCCCGAAGGAAATCGTTCTCAAGGAGTTAATGGATATGTTTTGAATACCATAACGCCTTCTACCAACCAAACCTGTCTTTATTTTTGGACATTTTGCCGCAATTATAATATTCATGACCAATCGAATACCATTGAATTGAAAAATGGTGTAACTAATATTTTTGCTCAAGATGAAATTATTTTAGAAGCTCAGCAAAAAGCTATTAATCAAAATCCTAATAGAGAATTTTACAACCTTAACATAGATGCAGGTGCAATGTGGGCACGTAGAATTACGGATAAAATGGTAGCAAAAGAACAATAAATAACCGTTCATAAATAAGTAATCGGGCATAATTGTTATACTGTTAAATTGCTAAATTGTTCTTGACGTATTTTATTTAAACTGTTGATAATAAACAGTTTAACAATTTAACAGTTAAGTATAGAATAAATATGTCCGACTACTTAATTAACGATAACAATTATGCGATATAGAAACATTTGGATGGATGCTACCATAATTGATGTGACAGAAGTAGCAGATAATGTCCGACAAATAAAAATTCAACCGCTCAAAGGAACACAAGCCTTCACCGTAGGAGCACACCTTGATGTTTCCGTATATATTAATGATTTACCAGAGATACGTAGTTATTCGCTAATCGGGCAGTTTGTACAAGGAGAACCTTATACTGTTTGTGTTAAACGATTAGAAAATAGTAGAGGAGGTTCCGTTTATATGTGGCAATTAAAAGTAGGTGATAAACTTTCTATCTCTACTCCTGTCAATCATTTTGAACTAATCTATAAACCTACTAATTATCTCTTAATTGCAGGAGGTATTGGAATCACGCCGCTAATAGGAATGGCAGAAACCTTGAGCAACAGAGAAAACACAAAGGTAACCTTAGTTTATGTTGGTAAATATGCCGCTGCAATGCCTTATCTTAAACGATTAGAAAATTTACTTGGCGATAATTTAATACTTCATTGTAGCCAAGAAAATGGTCGCATTGACATTCAAACTATACTAAAAATGGTTGGACCAAAGACCTTAACTTATCTTTGTGGTCCTTTAAGTTTTATGAACAGTATTCGTCAAGCATGGGAAGAGAGTGGCAGAGAAAATGTTAATTTACGCTATGAAACCTTTGGTGCGTCAGGACTTTTTGCACCACAAGCTTTCAAAGTTAAAATTCCTCGATTTAACATCGAATTAGAAGTGCCAAAGCATCAAAGTTTATTACAAGTACTTCAAGCAGCTGACATAGATATTATGTTTGATTGTGAAAAAGGGGAATGTGGTTTATGTCAGGTTGATATTTTGACATATACTGGAGAGATTGACCACCGAGATTATTTTTTTAGTGAAAATGAAAAAGGAGAAAATAAAAAAATGTGTGCATGTATCAGCCGAGTTGCCAATGGAAATTTGGTTATTGATACTGCTTACCGTGGAACATCGTAATTCCCTTTTCTTCAATTTATAAGGCTTATTTCACCCGTTATTCATGTATTATGTGACTTATTTCAAGTAAATAGGATTGATTTTGCATACCAATAGGATAGTTTTGCATATATGCAGGATTAAAGAATAATTAATTTTGCAAATCATGTTTTTCAAAATAAAAATCTGAAAATAAAAATTTATGGCACGGAATCCACATTATTTTTCTCAACTTGCACATATAGAAGTGCTTACAAAAGACTTAGATAAGTCTGTAGAATTCTTTAGAGATGTTGTTGGTATGGACGAAACAGGTAGAGAAGCATCGTCTGTATATTTGAGAGCTTGGGGTGATTATTTTCATCACACACTGAAATTAACACAAAGTGAAGAAAGCGGTCTTGGTCACTTAGGATGGCGTGCAGATAGTCCTGAAGCATTAGAAGATGCAGCCTTATATTTAGAAAGTATTGGAGCTGGTATCGGTTGGGTTGATGGTGACTTAGGGCATGGAAAAGCTTATAGATTCAAATCTCCTGATGGACATATACACGAAGTTTTTTGGGATGTAGTTTGGTTGAGAGAAGAAGGCGAAAGAGGAAGTGTTTATGCAGATAGATACTCAAGTAACCGACTAAAAGGAGCGAATCCTCGAAGATTTGACCATGTAACCTATATGGTTGCTAAAGGAAAGTATGCGGAAGAGAAGGCTTTCTGGAAAGGTTTGGGCTTGAAAAACCCTGACGAGATTCGTATTAATGATAATTTACCGCCAATTGGAGGTTACACACTATTGCTAATTTATCGCATGACATAGCGGTATTTACAGATCCAAATATAGGTGAAAACGAAGCCGTTCTAAACCATATTTGTTGGAATGTAGATAGTCGAGAAGAGGTCTTGTTAGCCTTGGATTATTTTATTGAAAAAGGCTATAAAAGTGTAATGGGTGCTCCGACAAGACACAAAGCAGATGAAGGATTCTTTATCTATATTCAAGATCCTGGGAGTGGTGTCTTGTTTGAATATTATGCTTGTGCTCGATTGGTTTTTGCTTCTGACCATTTAGATGTTCATTATCTAAAAGATAATCCAAATGATGCTTGGGGATCGGTCAATCCTTTTGCTGAAATGGCGAAAGGTAAAAAATTAGGCTTAACGGATGGTGTCGTTAAACCTGTAGATATTTAATTAAAAAATATTGACTTTAGTAAAAAAACTAAGGTCGCAACATCCTACTTTCTATTTAAAAATAAAAATCAAAAATATATTATATGTGGCATTTTTTCCCAGGCAAATATATGCCTTCTTATCAGGTCAATAGGGCTTTAACACAAGCACATTACGGCGGAGGCGAGTTTGCAGAGATTTTAGAAGTAGCAGGGAATATTGACCCTACAAATAGAGAAACAATCAATGTGGCTTGGTTAGCAATGGGAAATCCTGTTTTTGACCTTGCGGAGGAGTTTGAGAAAAACGGTAATCACGTTTCTGCTCGACGAACTTACTTACGTGCTTTTAACTATCTACGCTCGGCTGAATTTTTTATGAAAGTGGGCGATGATAGAAAAATTCAAACGTACACAAAAGCAAGAGATGCATTTCAAAGAGCAATTAAATATTTTGATGAAAAGGTATTGACCGTAGAAGTCCCTTTTGAAGGTTCATTTTTACCAGGTTATTTATTTAAGCCGCAAGGCGTAGAAAATCCGCCTGTCATGGTTTTCTTTGGTGGTTTGGATAGCTTGGCGGAAGAGATTTATTTTGGAATTGGTACACATTTGATGGAAAGAGGCATTGCTCTTTTAGCAGTTGATGGACCTGGACAAGGTGCGGCACTACGTCTAAATCATATTCATTCTCGGTATGATTATAATGTCGCAGGTACTGCTGTTTACGAATATTGTTTGGAGCATCTAAAAGATGAAATTGATACGGAAAGTATTGGCGTTGGTGCTGTTTCGATGGGTGGATATATGGCAGCACGTTGTGCGGCTTTTGAGCCTCGTTTCAAAGTTTGCATGATTTTTAGTGCCGTTTGGTCATATTATGAAGTTTGGGCAGGTCGTCCTGATACGCATCCTTTGGCAGAAATTGTACAACATATTATGGGTGTTGATACGATGGCTGATGCTCGTAAAAAGTTAGAAGGATTCACTTTAGAAAATGGTGTTGCAGAGAAAATAACTTGTCCAACTTATATCCTTCATGGAGGAGGCGATAAGCAAAACGTTGTTAGTCATGCAATTAGAACAGCAGAACACTTGACTTGTGAACACGTCTTAGAGATTATTCCAGCAGATGAACGTGGTGCACAACATTGTCAAGTTGATGATTTTACACGTACGTTCAATATGTATGATTGGATAGCTAAGAAAATAAAAGCATAATGCTACAGCAAATAAGGAAAATACTAACGAGTAAATACATATTATGGCTGATTTTGGCCATTCCAGGGATTGGCATGACCAATGGTTTTTTGAGTGGCAATGCTGAATATGGTATGTTAATGCACGTTACAGGCGAGTTTGCAGGTCGCTTTTTAGTTGTATCCTTAATTGCTACACCTTTGGTTATGTTATTTCCAAAAGGAAAAATAACAAGATGGCTAATTAGAAATAGGCGTTTTTTTGGTGTTGCTGCTTTTTCCTACACTTTGCTACATACTATTTTTTATTTATTAGAAGAATCATTTGCTCACATTGTAGATGAATTTTTTAGAATTGGAATGATTACAGGATGGATTGCTTTTTTTGTATTTATTCCTTTAGCAGCAACAAGTACAGATGCTGCAATCAAAAGGATGGGACTTAAATGGAAAAAATTACAACGATGGGTTTATTTAGCCGCTGTAATGGCATTTCTTCATTGGGCTTTAGTCAGTACAGAACAAGCACATTGGAGTGCTGCATTATTTAATTTTTCACCTATCATTTTACTATCCTTATACCGTTTGTGGTATTTATTTTTAAAGCCAAAAAATGAGGTAAGGTATTAGCCTTGTTTATTTTTGATTTTTCTGAAAATGAAAAGTTTTATGGTGGCAGGTTTATCAATTCTCAAAAGAATTATAAACCTTATTCCCTAACAAGATTATTATCTGAATAAATAATAATTATAAGATTTAACCAAAAATAAGTGAATTATGTCAGCAGTAAAAAAAGTGCTTGTAGTTGGTGGAGGTATTGGTGGGCAATCCGTTGCAATTGCTTTAGCAAAAGCAGGGATTCAAGTAGAGATTGTAGAAATTTTAAAAGAATATAATGTTTACGGTGTAGGCATTATTCAACAGTTAAATGCCTTAAAAGCATTAGATAAATTAGGTATAGCTGATGAGGCTATGCGAAGAGGTTTTGCTTATGGACAAGTAAAAATGTTTACCGCAGGTGGACATTTTATAGGTAAAGCAGGTGCACCACCTATGGGAAAATATCCAAGTCATAATGGTATTTCTCGACGGATTTTGCATGATGTAATGTATGAGGAAGCACAACGTTTGAACATTCCTTATCGAATGGGTATTACGGTTACGGAGATTGAAAATAACGCCGATGGCGTTGATGTAACTTTTACTGATGGTACAAAAGACTCTTATGATATTTTAGTTGGTGCGGATGGTATCAAGTCAAAAGTAAGGGGAATGATCTTTGGTGAACTAAACCCACGATACTTAGGCGTATCTGTTTGGCGATATCCATTTCCGATGCACGAAGACCTTGATACAGGACAAATGTATTACGGCAAAAAAAGTAAAATTGGTTTTATACCAATGAATGCTGATTCGATGTATATGTTTATGGTATCGCATGAAGGCGATGAGAATCGATATATTGATAAAGCAGAATTTGTGCCGATGATGAAAGGTTATTTAGAAGAGTTTTCGGCAAAAATAGCACAAGATGCGAATGCACAACTGAATGATACAGATCTTGTGAATTATCGCCCAATCGAGGGTTTATATTTATCTGATTCTTGGTATAAAAACAGGGTGATTGTGATTGGAGATGGTGCACACGCTACTGCTCCTCAACTTGGTTCAGGAGCTGCTTTAGCTATTGAAGATGCCGTTGTATTGGTAGAAGAATTAGAAAAAGTGGATAGTGTTGCAGCGGCTTTTGATGCTTTTATGAAACGTCGCTATGAACGTTGTATGATGGTGGTGAATGGTTCGGAAACCTTGGCAGAATGGGAAAGACTTGAATTTAAAGGCTTACCGCTACCCGAAGGGGCAAATCATGGTCAATTAATCGGTCGGGTAATCGGAGGATTGATGGCACCGTTTTAATAGGAAAATCATTTCCTTGAAATCTGAAAAAAAATAAAATCATTTTCTTTAAAAATGTATTTTTTTATGAAAACTTTAATAGTAATCTTAATCGTTTTTCTAAACTCCTTCTCTCCTACTGTTCAGAATATTTGGACTTTAGATAAGAGTCATTCAAGAGTTGGGTTTACGGTAACACATCACATGATTTCCGAAGTTGATGGAAATTTTAAAGTGTATGATGCTAAAATAACGACTTCTAAAGAGGATTTTTCAGATGCTGTTTTTGATTTTTCAGCACAAACCGCAAGTATCAATACGGATTATGAGTTGAGAGATAGTCACTTGAAAGAGGAGGATTATTTTGATGTTGAAAAATATCCAACACTTGATTTTAAAAGTACTGATTTTACAAAAATAGCTGGGAATAAGTATAAAATAACAGGTGATTTGACGATTAAAGGAATAACTAAATCAGTCGAATTGGATTTGTGGTTAATTGGTCCTCAATTGAATGAGCGAGTTAATCAAATGGAAATTGGAATAAAAGCAACAGGTAAAATCAAGCGGTTAGATTATGGAATTGGAAAAAAATTGCCGCTATTTAATGTCAGTGACCAAATTGATTTAAGGGTGCTGGGTGAATTTAGAAAAACGAACTGATTTTCTAAAAATATTAATATACAATGAAATTAGTTACATTCAAAAATAAAGAAGGACAACACAGAATTGGTTGGTTGGTCGAAAATGAAATAGTTGATATGCAGTTGGCAGACGCTAATTTACCAACTGATATGCTCACTTTCATTGATAATCACGAAGCATATTTTGAAATTATCCATCAGCTTGAAGCCGTAAAACCACATTATTTAATATCGGATGTTCAACTATTAGCACCACTACCAAATCCTCGAAGTATTCGAGATTATGTTGCTTTTGAAGAACATATGTTGAATGCTTCCAAATCTTTTGGACATACAGTAAGCGAGGTTTGGTATGACATTCCTATCTTTTATTTTACAAATCATCAAGCCGTTTACGGCCCAAATGCAGACATTAAAAGACCTACGAAAGAAACCAAATTAGATTTGGAATTAGAAATCGCAGCAATAATTGGTAAAAAAGGAAAAGACATCAAGTCAGAAAATGCAGATGATTATATTTTTGGCTATACCATTTTTAATGATTGGACAGCAAGGGCAATTCAACGACAAGAAATGACAGTTCCGCTTGGACCACATAAAGGAAAGGATTTTGCCAATGCCTTTGGGCCTTGTATTGTGACCAAAGATGAATTTGAGCAATATCGTTGTACGATTTCAAGAGATTCACATCCCAAACATTTGACATTACCGAAAACTTTAGATGGTCGTTTTGATTTAAAAATGACAGCTACGATTAATGATGAGGTCATTTGTGAAGGTAATTATAAAACCGTCTTTTGGACATTTCCGCAGATGATGGAACGAGCTTCTGAAAATAATGTAACCTTGATGCCTGGTGATATTTTAGGCTCAGGTACTGTTGGATGGGGTAGTTTGATTGAAAATGCGTTTAGTGTTCATCGTCCATTAGAACCTGGAGATGTCGTTGCATTAGAAATTGAAGGAATTGGTATTTTAAAAAATACCGTTGTATAAATTTATTCATCATTCCTAAGTTCAAAATAATATGAAAATCATAGATTTATCTGTTACTATTTCAGAGGATATCAAAGAACCGTTGCCGACCAAAATAGTTTATGAAGACCATAAAGCAGGTGCGAAGAAAATGGGTAGCATACTCTTCGATGGATTGACAGGCGTTTTTCCTGAAGGAAATGGTCCAGCAGGTGAATTTTTGACCGTAACGAGTCACTGTGGAACACACGTAGATGCACCTTATCATTATTATCCAACTTGTGGCGGTAAGCCAGCTCGTACAATTGAGGAAATGCCATTAGATTGGTTTTTTCGCCCAGGAGTTGTCTTAGATTTTACAGACAAACCAGACGGTTATATGTTTGAACCAGAGGATTTGAAAGAGAAATTAGCCGCAATTAATTATACCTTAAAACCTTATGATATTGTCCTTATTCGCTGCGATGCAGACAAACGAATACATGATGCGGATTTTACAAAAATCCATGTCGGTGCATCTGCTGCGGCAACACATTGGCTTATTGACCAAGGTATAAAAGTCATGGGAACAGATGGATGGGGTTGGGATATTCCTATGCATATTCAAGCAGCGGACTACCGAGCAAACCCTCGACCAGGAGTTATTTGGCAAGCACATTATGTCGGTATTGAAAAAGAATATTGTCAGATTGAAAAATTGGCAAACTTAGAAAAATTGCCGCCTTTTGGTTTTACAGTTGCCTGTTTTCCTGCTAAAATTGCAAAAGGTAGTGCAGGTTGGACTCGAGCAGTCGCTATTATGAATGACTAAAATATTAACATTACACTAATCATTAGTGTAATTTAAAGTATCAACTTCAAAGACGACGTTTTTATTCTTATCATTTTAATAATATGATAAAAGTTAAAGAACTTTTTTACTATAATGAACCATTATTGAGCA
>JBGCFH010000071.1:0-68355 GCA_045106825.1 Saprospiraceae bacterium
TAACAGCAAGTGGCGGAACAGGTACATTAGAATACAGTAGTGATAATGGAGTAATGTATCAACCTTCAAATATCTTCACAGGTTTAGCCATAGGAAGTTACGATATTGTGGTGAAAGATGCTAATGGTTGTACAACAGCAGTACAATCAGTAAGTGTAACGTCTTGTTTTTCTGCAACCGTATCAAATACAACCAGCGTAACTTGTCCTGGTGGAAATGATGGAACAGTAGAAATCACGGTAACAGGCGGAACAACACCTTATATCGTGAATGGTACAAGTTATAATACCAATCCATTCACAATCACAGGATTATCAGATGGAGCATTTTCAGCAACCGTAACAGAAAATGGTGGAAATTCAGCAAATATTTCTACAACCGTAAATACAACACCTGATAATACTGCTCCAACAGTAGTTACACAAGATATTACGGTACAATTAGATGCAAGTGGAAATGTAACAATTACGACAGCACAAATTGACAATAATTCAATGGATAATTGTGGTATTCAATCCATGAGTTTGAACGTAACAACTTTTGATTGTTCAAATGTTGGTGCAAATACAGTGGCTTTAATTGTAACAGATGTAAATGGTAATTCTGCTTCTGCAAATGCTATTGTAACCGTTGAAGATACAAATGATCCAACTGTTATGACACAAGATGTTACGGTACAATTAGATGCAAACGGTAATGCAACAGTTGCTGCGACAGCGATTGATAATGGTTCATCAGACTTATGTGGCGGTGCATTAAACCTAAGTTTGGATGTTAGTAATTTTGATTGTTCTGATATCGGAACAAATACAGTAACCTTAACGGTAACCGATCAAAGTGGAAACGCATCAACTGGAACAGCAACCGTAACCGTAGAAGATAATCTTGCTCCAGTGATTGGTACACAAAGTTTTACAACACAATTAGATGATAATGGTCAAGTAACGATTACAGCAGCAAATATTAATAATGGAACAATAGATAACTGTACTGCTTCGCCAACATTAAGTTTGGACATTACTTCATTTGATTGCTCAAATATCGGTGCAAATACCGTAACATTAACGGCTACTGATGCACAAGGTAATACAGCAATGGCAACTGCAATCGTGACAATTGAGGATAACACACCGCCATCAATCGCAGTCAAAAATGCTACCGTTGCTTTAGATGAAAACGGAAATGCAAGTATTAGTATCGCTGATATTAATGATGGAACAACCGATAATTGTACGGCTAATCCTACATTGAGTTTAGATGTTACAGACTTTGACTGTTCTGATTTAGGAACAAATACGGTTACACTGACAGCAACTGATGAACAAGGGAATATTAGTTTTGAATCTGCAACGGTAACGGTTGTTGATAATATGAAACCAACATTGGTTTGTAAGCCTTTTACATGGGATATTGACGAAAATGGTAGTATATCTATCACCGCAGAAGATTTGATTGAAAGTGTTTCAGACAATTGTTCTTACACAACAAGTATTAGTAAATCTGATTTTGATGCTAATGATTTTGGAGATAATATCGTAACCGTTACGGTAGAAGATGAAGCAGGAAACGTTACAACTTGTGAAGCAATCGTTTCTATTGAATTTAATTGTTTGCCACTTAGTGCGATTGTGACACCAAACGATGATGGCTTCAATGATACATGGCAAATGGGTTGTTTAGCAACCGTTAACAACGAAGTAGTGATTGTGAATCGTTTAGGTCAAACTATATTTCAAGCAACGAATTATACAGGTGACTGGAACGGACGTAACAATGATGGAACTCCATTACCAACAGGTGCTTACTTCTACATTGTCAAAGCAACATTGGGCGGATTAGAACAAACCTATAAGGGAAATATCACGATTTTAAAACGATAAATTGAACGATAAATAAAAGTTGTCAGGCACTTTTAAAGTGCTTGATAACTACTTAATCGTTGGTTTCCAATACTTTAATTTTAAAAAAATAGCAAATATTTTCAATAGTCTTTGGAGTAAATTATCTCTAATATTATTAAAATATTGGCTTTACATTATAAAAAATGAAAAATAGAATATTAACCGTCATTATATGTTGTTTCGTATTGATGTTTCAAGAAACTGCTTTCGGACAGTTGACAACTTCAACACAATATTTATACAATCCGTATGTCATCAATCCTGCTGCGGCAGGTCTCAATGGCAATCAAAATATTTATGCTAATTATAGGCTACAATGGGTGAGTTTTCCAACTGCACCAAAAACAGCAATGTTTTCGTACAATGGTCGATTCAATAAGAATGGTTTGGGGTTGACGGTCGCTAACGATCAAGCTGGTTCATTAGAACGCAACAATATTTCGGCTGCTTACAGTTATTATATTCCGATTAATGAATCATCAAGATTATCCGTTGGTTTAGCAGCAGCTTATCAGCGTTTTACCTTGTCTTTAAATTCTAATGATAGAGAAAACATCAACTTAGCAGATCCTGTTATTGCCGATGCTTTAGACGGAGTGAATACATTGGACTTTTCAACAGGCGTATTTTATCAAAATGATAATGGTTTATACGCCGGTTTATCTGTACCGAATTTATTACAAACTAAGTTAAATGGTAATGCGGATATTAGCAATGATTTCAATGATTTTGCAGCCTATTATTATGGTTTAGTTGGTTATGCGATTAAGAAAGATAAATTTACATTTGATCCTTCTATTTTGCTTAGAAAAGAAACCGCTGCACCATTACAAATGGAGATAAACGCCAAAGTTAGATTTATGAATGACTTGTTTACTCTCGGTACTTCTTATCGTACACAAGACAATGCTTTAGGATTTATTTTTGGTGTAAATATTGAAAACAAAGTTCAGTTTTACTACTCTTATGATACTTCTTTTGGTGTTATGAATGCTTATAACGGCGGTTCAAATGAAATCACTTTAGGATATATTTTTGGAAATAAACCGAAAAACCAATAGTAATAATTATATAAATAATGGTAACTATTCAGCACTTATACCATTGTGCGTTTAATTGGGTTAGAAACCCAATTCTTTAGATGCAAAAGTGCAGAGAAATACTCGACTTTTCGAACTTCCGAGTTTTTCTTGATAATGCAACATCTATAAAATCGGGTTTTCAACCCGATTAAACTCAGGATGTTGAACAGTTATAAATAATGAATGATATGTCAAGTCTTCTATTAATCAGAAGGCTTGGCATTTTTTATTTTGTAATAATAACAAAAGTGACTCTTTGACAACTTTTATCACGAATGCAAAAATCAATATTATTGATTAATTTTTTGTTGAAAAAACTCATGTATTCAAGGTGAAAAATAATTTAACAAATGATGTTTTTGTGAAATAAGTAAAAGATTACAATAATCTTTTTCAAAATATTTGAAAAAAAAATATAATTGCAAACAATTGATAATCAGATGATAACATGATTTTTATAAAAAATAATCAATAAAAAATCATTTTTCAGTGTGACATTTTGGTTGTATCAGAGATTAATAAATGTAAACTAACATTACTACACAACAATTAAAAACATTTAAAGGATGAAAAATTTTACAACTACATTATTTATTTTATTATTTAGCACACTTAATATGACTTCTTATGGTCAAGCATTGAGTTTTGATGGAACAAATGACCAATTCACAGTTCCCAGTTCAGGAACAGATATTTTAGGAGATTTCTCTGTACATCATGATTTTACGGTTGAGGTGAAAGTGAAATTCACAAATCCAGCAGGTTCAAATGGAGGACAAAAAGTTATTTCAAAAAATCATGAACATTATGGATTTGCAATAGAAACTAATGGTTCTGAACAAATTCAAGTAGCTGTAGGTTTTAGGGATCAAGGTTACGGTTGGTTTACAGATGCCTCAACAGTAGCTGTTGTACCTAATACTTGGTACAATATAGCCTTTGTTTATGACGATGCTGCAAACGTATTTTATTTTTATATTGATGGTGTTCAGATTTTTAATAATAATAGTGGATTATACACTTATTTGACTGTTTGGCCACATTTTTTCTCAGACTGGGCTTCGTCATCAAATGTAGATATGTCAATGGGTTACTCTGCAACTTGGGGCGAACACTCTAATGTGGCGATTAGTTATGCTCGTTTTTGGAATGTAGCTAAAACACAAGCAGAAATACAAAGTTTGCAAAATCATGAAGTGGATTGTGCATCTGCCAATTTATTAGCTCAATATAAGATGAATGATGGAGTCGCTGAAGGTAATAATGTAGGCATAACAACAGCCAGTGATTGTACAGGAAATGGTCATGATGCAAGTTTAACCGGTTTCACAATGTCGGGAACAACTTCAAATTTTGTGACAGAACCTGCCGTATTACCAGTAGAATTAACCGCTTTCGAAGGTTTCGCTCAAAAAAATAGCGTTTTCTTAAACTGGTCAACAGCAACTGAAGAAAATAATGAAGGTTTTTATGTCGAACGTAGTGAAAATGGTGAAAATTGGGAAACCATTGATTTTGTAGCAGGAAATGGAACAACATTCGAAACTCAATATTATCAATATAAAGATAGAAATCCATACAATGGCGAAAATTATTATCGCTTAAAGCAAATAGATTTTGATGGAAAATTTGAGTATTCAAACATTATTACAATCGAAAATAAACACCAAAGTACGAATATAAAATTATTTCCAAATCCTGTTGTAGATAGGTTGATGATAAATAGCGAATCAGAAATCAAAGCAATTATGATTTTTAATGCTATCGGTCAACCTGTCTTACAACAAGCTTCGATTGACAATCAACAGATAGAAATCAATGTGAGTGATTTGCCAAAAGGTGTTTACACTTTACAAATAAAATCAAGTAATAATGAAACCGTAATCAAACAGTTCATAAAATAACATGTGGCTAAGTTTGACTTTTATTTCCTAAAAGACAAAATGCTATGAGCAGCACGAATGTGCTGCTCTTTTTATTTTGAGTATGTAAGTTTATTAGTCAAAAAAATCATTTTATCATAACCCCTTTAACATCATGAAAAGGAATAGTTGTAAAATTCATTTCATTTAAACTACCAGAAACAAATACATATTTTTTGTCATACAAATAATTACTCATCTGAAAACTTATCCAAAACTCATTCGTAATATCTAATAGTTTTCGTTGAATTGGCTCGACCTTTACACTTGTATTTGGTGGAATGCGTTCATAGAAATAACGTAAAGTTGTCGTTTCTATATTTTCCCCCTTGAGATTTCCATAACCTCTTGAGTTCACAATCACATTTCGTAAGGAAACATCTTGTAAATTAATTAAAAAAACATCCCAAAATGCTTCGTCTTTAGGAATAATAGCGATGGCAACATCTTTAACTTTTCTTATTTCTATATCTTTTTTCATTTATTGGTTATATGTATTTTTTTATAAATTAGTATGCAAGATTTTATGAAGATTTTATGCAATTCAAAAGATGATAAGCAATCAAAAGTTCAATCATATTATCATAACAAATCTTAAATGATTTTGATTTAGTTGTTTTTAGAAATTATGATTTCCAATCCAATGATTAGAAGAATTTAAAATATAGGGTTTAAAAATTGATTTTAAAGATAACTTTACGATTAATCGAATCTAAAATTAATATGAATAATTAAATCAAAAGGTGTAATTTTACAGTCGTTTTGAAACAAGTTAACAAATAGATAATATTACACAATTATAAAAAATGAATAGTCTTTCGAGATTTGAGCAGTATTTGAACCAGTTTACAGATACAACAAACGTTGCAGAATTTTTAATTAATATGTTAATTGCAACTGTTTTGGCAGCCTTATTACAGTTTTTCTATATTCGATTTGGTAACTCTATTACGAATCGAAAACGTTTTGCCAATATCTTTTTGCCGTTAGCATTAGCAACAATGTTGATTATTACAATTGTCAAATCATCAATTGCCTTATCATTAGGTTTAGTTGGTGCTTTATCAATCGTTCGTTTTCGTGCAGCGATTAAAGATCCTGAGGAATTGACTTACCTGTTTTTAGTTATTGGTGTTGGTTTAGGAACAGGTGCAGGTCAGACAAGAATCACATCCTTAGCAACTTTGTTGATTTTGTTGTTATTATTTGTCAATCAAAGAATTAGAGGCGAAGCAAGATTCAAAAGCGATGATAAATTATATGTCAATATAAGTACAAATATTACAGAAATTACACCTATCAACGATATTCTAAAATCGACATTCACATATGTCGAACTCAAACGTTTTGATACTTTAGAAAGCGGTTTGGAAATTTCTTACATCTGTAAAGCCAACGATGTAGCACAGATTGATGCTGCACGTAAAGCCTTGTTAGAGCTTTCGCCTGCAACAACAATTTCTGTTATTGACCAGCCAGATTTAATTGTATAATAATTTAGTGGTTATTAGTTCATTAGTTGATTGAGATTGTATCAAAAATCAGAACGAATATCAAGTTTACTAAAAGTTTCAAACTTTAGTAAACTTAAATTTAATATTGATTTTTTAATATAATTTTAATTGATTTCCTAATAAACTAAAGGAATGATAATAAGCGGAGAAGAAAGAAGAAGTACAAAACGTCGTTTTTCAACATCTTTGTGGAAAAAAATCGGACTGGCAGTCGTTGTCTTAATAGGTTTGATATGGGCAATTGTTGCTTATGTTCAGCGTGAAAACCGAGTTTTTCCAGGCAAAGTCGTTTGTGATTCAGAAAAGATAGAAGGGAAATACTTCGTGACGGACGGCATCAAGTTCAAAGGTGGTGATACACAATCTAAAGATTGGGCTTTTACAGGAAAATATTCTTGTAAAGTTTGGAAAAAAAGACGATTTGGAATCACTTATAGTGTATATAATCCTAAAGCTGGCGAACGCTACAAAGCCAGAGTTTGGGTACATCGACCAAAGGGTTGGGACGGATATTTGGTCGGTACTTCGCCTGATG
The DNA here is from genome assembly GCA_045106825.1 of Saprospiraceae bacterium. Taxonomy (GTDB): domain Bacteria; phylum Bacteroidota; class Bacteroidia; order Chitinophagales; family Saprospiraceae; genus CAWVWD01. The sequence goes on from JBGCFH010000071.1 coordinate 6,955, forward strand.
GAGAAACGTTGCGAGTTGGTACAACAGAAGCAAAACAGAAGCATTTAGAGTGGGAATTATTCGAAATCATTGTCAATGTTCCTCCAAATTATGACTTTAATAGAATTGATTTTTATGTATACACAGACGGTCAAACAATTTACTTCGATGATTTTTCTATTGAAAAAATAGAAGTAAAAGATCTTGATTATGAAATGGAAGTCCTCAACCTTAATATCGCTGATAAATGGATGAAAAAAATCATCGCTAAGCGGAAAGCAGCAATGGGTTTAGGAATTTTGATTTCGGCAGATGATGATTGGGTTAAAGGTGAAATTGAAGGTAAAGATAAAAGTAAAACAAACGTTGAATTACGCTTAAAAGGTGACTGGCTCGATCATTTACGTACAGATAAATGGTCGTATCGAATCAAGGTTTCAGGTGAAGAATCTTGGAATCGTATGAAGACTTTCTCTATTCAACAACCTGGTGCAAGAAACTTTTTGGACGAATGGCTTTTTCATAAACTACTGGAAAAAGTAGATGTGTTGACACCTCGTTATGAGTTTGTTCAAGTTGTACAAAATGGTGTTAATAAAGGTATTTATGCTTATGAAGAGCATTTTGAAAAGCAATTAGTTGAGTATAAAAAACGTCGTGAAGGGCCAATTGTTAAGTTTAGAGAAGATTTATTATGGTTGAATATACGTCGTGAAATGGAGATGTATACAAATGACGAAGGTTTATATAATCGACCTTTTACAGATCCTCAAAAAGCAAGTCAAATAGCACCTTTTAAAGAAAAAAAGACAAAGAAGTCATCAACTTTGGCTCAACAATATGAACAAGCTCAAACGCTGATGCAACAGTATCGTTATGGTAAGAAAACAGCGGATGAAATTTTTGATATTGATGCAATGGCAAAATATTTTGCTGTTTGTGATATAATGGCTGCTTATCACGGAATTGCTTGGCATAATCAACGTTTTTATTATAATCCTGTCACTTCAAAATTAGAACCTATTGGTTTTGATGGCTTCAGTGCTGGACATGAAATGTCTTGGATGGGAAGAAAATTCATGGCTCAAGGCACTTACAATCAAAATTTTAAAGATGAAAGTATCTTAGGTATCATTTTCAAGAATGAAAAATTCATGGAAAAATATACGGAATACTTATATACTTATTCGTCTCGTGAGTTTTTTGAAGGATTTTTGGAAGAAATGGAAGATGAAATCTTGATTCGGGAAGCGATGTTAAAACAAGAATATCCGAAAGCAACATTTGATTTTGCGAAATTCCATGCGATTGCTCGTAATATTCGTGCGATTATCGAACCATATAACGAACACACTGTACAGGCTCATACAGAAAGCGAAACGACAACAAAGAAAACGGTAAAAGTAACGAATTTTCATGCTTTGCCAATGAGAGTTGTTGGGTTCGGTAATACGGAAAAAGTAATAACTGATACTTTAAGAAAACAGCCTTTATTACAATGTAATATTAAAAAACAGTTACCAACGTATTTAGAAATGACAACGAAACCTGGTATGAAATATATCTTTTTTGAATTGCCAGGAAAAGATTCGATTTTTACTTCTCCTATTTCATTATGGAAAGCTCCAGATGGTGAAACGGCTTTACAGCAAATTTTTAATCAACCAACATTAGAAAATACGGAAGCTTATCAAGTTATTGAAAAAAGAGTAATTTTCAATCCTGGTAAATTTACGATTACAAAAGATATTATCATTCCAGAAGATTATCGAGTTGTATTTCCAGCTGGTGTAGAGTTGAATTTTATCAAAAAAGCAAAGTTTGTTTCTAAATCTCCTATTGTGATGATTGGAACTGAAAATCAGCCGATTACGATAAAGTCAACCGACTTTTCAGCCAATGGCTTTACGGTTTTACAAGCAGAAGAAACCTCAAAAATGGCTTATGTTACCTTTGATGGTTTCAATACTTTAGTGACAAACGGTTGGAACTTAACTGGTGCTGTAACTTTCTATGAGTCGGATATTAATATGACAAAATGTCGTTTTATTAAAAATAAATGTGAAGATGGTTTAAATATCGTCAGAGCAAAATTAGATATAAATGGCTTGACTATCGGCGAGACATTCAGCGATGGTTTAGATATTGACTTCGGAACTGGAACTATCAAAAATGCTTATTTTTATAAAACAGGAAATGACGGAATGGATTTCTCAGGAAGTAATCTAACTATTGTTAATGCAGTGATTAAAAATGCTGGTGACAAAGGCGTTTCGGTAGGAGAGGAGTCAACCGTTTATATCAAAAAAGTAGAAATAGATGGAGCAAATATCGGAGTTGCTTCCAAAGATTTATCAAAATTAGTAATCGAATTTGTGGGTTTGAAAGATTGTAATCAAGGTTTTATCGCATTCCAGAAAAAGCCTGAATATGGCGGTGCAAAGATTGTCATTAACAATTATAAAGCTGAAAATATTCGATTCTTACATAAAATACAAGAAGGTTCTACGCTTCAGCTAAAAGGTAAAGATGTAGATAATTCTTAACTGGTTACTGGTTGTTGGTTACTTGTTGCTTGTTGTCAACCAGAAACCAGAAACCAGAATCAAGAAACCAGAAAAATGAGATACGAAAGAAAATATAAAGTAAGTGATTTGCATCATCATGTGATTTTGCAGAACATCCGTATGCATCCAGCTGGCTTACGAAAAATTTATCCAGATAGACAAATCAATAATATTTACTTTGATAGCACAGGTTTACAATGTTATCATGACAATGTAGATGGTGTCGCCGAACGTAAAAAATTTCGTGTTCGTTGGTATGGCGATGATGTGAGAGAAATTGAAAACCCAAATTTAGAAATCAAATACAGAATCAATGAAGTCGGAGCAAAGAAAATTTTTCCTGTTTCTGATTTTGAATTATTTGAGTTAAAAAATATTACAAAAGAAGTCAGTCAAATTTTAGATAAAAAATACCAACTAACACCAGTTTTATTAAACTCCTACAATCGTTCTTACTTCGGAACACCAGATGGAATGTATCGAATAACGGTTGATAGAAATTTACGTTATTTTTCGTTTTTGAGTGCTAACCGCTTCATTCGTTATACGACCAAAGAAAATGCAGTCGTCATGGAAATCAAATACGAAATGGAAGACGATATTCATACAGAAAGAGTAACACAACATTTTCCATTACGACAAACGAAGAGTTCTAAGTATGTTACAGGTGTACAGATGACTGGCTGGTTATAAAAAACATAATAACCTTATTTTAGGACGGGACAGACACTAATAAAAAACGGTTAGCTTTAAAAATTAAGCTAACCGTTTTACATTTATCTATTTTTTATCATTTATTTCCCACTTCTAAAACGAATTTGTTTTGGTACAAAAATCGCATCATCTTCCGTATTCAATTTAAAGATTTCGACATCAGCAAAAGTCAATTCGTTGATACGTTCCGTTGTACGTTCTTCTTTTTCTAAAGTTGCCAAACGTAGATTTTGATTCTTTACCGCTTCCGAAATAACATTACGAACCATACGAGCATTTCCAAAGTATTTATCACGATATTTATATTGGAAAGTCAAATAATTTTTCAAATGTTCGGCAGCCTTCTCTGTCGGTTCTACACCTTCATCTTTTAGCATTAAAGTAGCAATCTCATACAAATCTTCTGGCTGATAATCTTCAAACTTCAAGACTTTATCAAAGCGAGAACGAAGCCCAGGATTTGCTTTCATAAAGTTGTCCATATTTTGCGGATAACCAGCGACAAAGACAAAAAACTCGCCTCGATGATCTTCCATTCTTTTTAACAAAGTCTGTACAGCTTCATTACCATAATCGCCCGAACTTCCACCTTGTGTCAAAGCATATGCTTCATCAATAAACAAAACACCGCCCATTGACTCATCAATTTTCTCAGCAGTTTTTGTAGCAGTTTGACCGACAAAACCAGCGACCAAGCCTTGTCTGTCCGTTTCGACCATGTGACCACGTTCAAGTACGCCTAAAGCCTTATAAATCTTCGTTAAGATACGAGCCACCGTTGTTTTTCCAGTACCAGGATTACCAACAAAAACCGTATGTAAAAAGAATTTTTTAAGCACTTCCTTATTTGTTTCTCGATAGAATCGAACAAGTTTAACCAGTTCTACGATTTGATCTTTCACGGCTTTCATACCAATCAATCGGTTCAATTCCGTTAAGGCTTCCGCCAATAATCGGTCATCGACAGGAATTTTAGGTAATTGCTTTTGAGCCTGAATATCAATTTTTTCTACATCCGCTAATTGTATCAACGAAATTTCCTCATCACTCAATGTACGAGGACTTTCATTCGACATCACACGAAGCCCTAAATGTACTTTTGCTTGTTCGATTACATCATACACAAATCGAGCGTTACCAAAACTTCGATCACGATTCCGAAATGCTTCCGTAATGATTTCATCAATTTTCTCTTTCGCATCTTCGGTTAGAGTAACATTTTTTCTGTCACTTGCAATTTCTGTAATTTTCGATAATTCTTGTGGTAAATAATCTTCAAACTCAAAATACATTTTGAATCGAGATTTTAATCCAGGATTAGAATCTAAGAAGTGTTGCATTTCTTTCGGATAACCAGCCACGATTACCGCCATATCGCCAACACCATTCGACATTTCTTTTATCAAAATTTCAATCACTTCACGACCAAAATCTTTACTATCATCATTTGACCGAGCCAACGAATAAGCTTCGTCAATAAACAAAACGCCGCCTCGTGCTTTCTCAATCGCATCCTTTACCTTCGGAGCAGTTTGACCAATATATTCACCAACCAAATCAACTCTATCAACTTCATGAACGTGACCTTTGGAGAGTAAACCCATTTTTTTATAGAGTTTTCCCATCATACTTGCCACGGTTGTTTTTCCCGTTCCAGGGTTACCAATAAAGACCGAATGAACATTTATTTTCTCTTCTTCCGTAAAGCCTTTATCCTTTCGTAATTGTAAAAACTGAATATATTGAGCGTGTTCTCTTACACGTTTTTTGATAGATTTTAAACCAACCAAAGTATCCAGTTTACTCATAACATCTTCAAACGATTCATTGAGTTCAGCTTCTTCAGTATTCAAAATAACAGGTGCTTGTTGATTAGGCAATAAAACACCAGCTGAACCTTCAATATTCCTATCACTTACCTTAAAAGGAATTACAGCTAACTGTTTATCCATAAAAACCACCTCAGCCGTATAATCATCTTCCCGCCAACAACCTTTCACATTCGATCCCCAACCAGCGGTTAAGCGAATCACTTTGTCACTTTTTTCTACTCGATGTAGCCGAACAACTTGACCTTTTAAATCTTTTGCACCATTAAAGAACTTTACAAAAACTTCACATTGCCAACTACGTCCGACATTAAAATTATCAAACAACATTTCTAAATAAATATAACGAGTTTCATCATTAGAAAATGTATGATAATAACTTCTATCCTTTACAGGAACATCATCGTAAGAACCTTCATACAACTTCAATGACTTAATGGCCATATACTCATTAGGTTCGTCCAATTCATCTTTCCCCGGATCTTCGATGTAAAAATACTTTGTTGCTACTTTCTGCCCTTCAATCCAAGCTTCCCAATAGTAAGCACCTTTTTTCCAGAAAGTTCCGATTTTTTTATTTCCCCAACCTTCTCTTATATAAACGATATTATCGTATTTACTGACCTTTCGGTCAAATGTTAGTTTGCAAAGTTCTTTACGTCCTTTTTTCAAAGAAAAACATTTTAACTCCACATTTACATCCCAATCTTCTACATCAAACAATTTATTATAAAACGATAATTCTGCATAAATATAGGTCGTATTATATCTATCAAATACTTGACGATACTTTTTATAATTATCCGCCAACCACTCTGTAGAGGCGTAAACTCGAAGTTCTTTAAACTTAAACTTTGAAAAATTTGGATTGAACTGTGCCATTATATCTTTCTTTGTATTACTGCTTTTTAGAACAGTAGAATATCCGTTATTACTAATAATTAGTTTCTAAGTTCTGAAATCTTGTCCCGAGTCTTCAGAAGCAAGAGTTTCAATTTTGAAATTCATTGTTACGAGTTTGACAGCCAGTCCCGAAATCTCGGGGGAACTAACGACAGATTTTGTAAAGTATAAAATTGAAACTTTGTTTAATGATTTTTTTAAAAGTATCAATCGAGCGTCAAACTCTCAACTATAGTACTGGTTTTACCAGATTAGGCATTACTAATCAATAAAATGATGCAAAAACAAAAATACATTTTTTTTCTATCATGTACGACTTGATGTATTCATAATACATATCCATTTACAAGAAACAAATATTGATTTAAATAGTCATCAAGTGAATATCTTAAACCTTACGAAAAGTCATTTTAGTATTGAAATATAAATAACTGTACGTTCTTTGACGCAGGATTTTTTTGTCAAGAATAAGGCGAAAAACGCAGTCGAAGCCTTTGCTTCGACGTCCCGAGTCCTCGGGATCAACGAAATTATTGATAAAAAAGGCAAGTCAAGAATGTATAGTTATTTTTATCTCAATACTTATAGTCGATTTTCCTACAAAAACTCACCTGATGACTTTTCTTGCGATTGCCATTATTCATCGTATATATCCATTTGTACTAAAACTATTCCGTTTTGTTACCTTTATAATTGTGAAAAACAAAGCGTTTATCCGATTTTAACTATCAGATAAACGCTTCTAAAAATCTTAATTTATAAATTAATTTAAAATCAAATATTTATGAATACAGATAATTGTTAATTTACAATTTTATCAAAAAATCTTGTCCACAAAATTTATTTGGTTGTTTGATAATTTTTGCCAGTAGCGGCTGTCTTTAGCTGCAGTCTTTGTTTAAAACTGTTTACGGCAGCTAAAGACAGCCGCTACAAACAATAATTTTTGCTTTTGGCAAAAATTGTCAATGAACCATTTATTTTTAGTCACTACCTTTTTTCTTATCTTTTTCAACATCTACTTTACTACCAGAAGGAACAATTGTACGACCTAATGCTTTGACTTTATCTTTTTCTAAATCTACATTTCCCACAGGAATCATCATTTTCGCTTTATCGCTCTCCATATCAATTTGACCTTTAGGAATATCCGAAAAAGGCCCAATATGCCCTTTTTCCATCATTAGTGCATAATACTCATCACTTCCTGCTATCCACGCATTTTGTATTTGTACTATATCTGCTAAATACTTATAACCAAATCCTGCTGTACCTAAATTTTCATCTATCTGAGTATTGCCTAATACCAAATAATGTCTAATCATTTGGCGATAATTTTCACGATCGATTGTCTTTAATGTAAAGCCATCCGTACCTTGTTTTTCTACATAGTAATTGTGCTTATATCTACGGCTATTAATCTTATTCGTTTTCAATGAATAATAATTGTACAATGTAATATCTCCATGAACTTGACGTTCTAAAAATACTTCTTTTGCACCACCTTTTATTGGAGATTTCGGTACTAATTTACGTACATAAACAAACCAATATGGTGCTACAGTATTTTTTTCTTTATCAAATTTCTTATATCTAAAAGCATATTCTGCTACATCTCCATCAGCAGGATAATATTGTTCTCGTATTCCCTCATTATAAAAAACTAATGTAATTTCATTATAAGTCGGATTGAAAAATTGAATATCTCCAAAAATGGTATCATTATGATTTGCGGTCACCATAAAACCAGGATAAATCTGCATTGCTTCTTTTTCTGCTTGCGTCAAATCCTTAATTGATCGTTGAGCAGATAAAGAAGTTATGTTTATCAATAATAAAAATATTGCAAACAGAGAATAGTTAAATTTAAAATAAGTAGTTGTATTTCTCATAATGAAGGTTGATTTTCTAATTTTGGAAACAGTATTTTGCAAAAAATTAGTTTCTATTAATTTTATCTATCAATTTTTTTAATCATTTTATATTATAAATAAATTAGGTGATATTTATTTACACTTTTACAAAAATTGAAGAATATAATATAATACTATACATCAATAAATAAGCCATTAGATTATATATTCCGTAATAATTTGTAACAGATACAAATATGTTTTTTAATAAATTAATAAATATTTTAATATGATTTTTTTTGTGACAGTTATAAATTCCTTTTTTATCAAAAAAATAGTTGAATGAACTGTTTTTCGTATTGCGTTATTATTAATACAATATTGATGAGTTGTCAGCTAAAATCAAAATCTGATTGTTAATCAGTAGCGGTTATTTGTCAAGATTTAAAAATAGGAAGGTTTAAAAATTAACCATACTTTTTGAGTTTTATATCATCAGGAATATTCTAACGTGGCGAAGCCACTACTATAGTTACGAGTTGCGTGTTTGAACTCACAAGTTTTGCTCGGTGATTATTGTGTCGCAAGATGATACTTTTGATGAAATGAATTACGATTTTTCAAAGAACCGTAATGATAAATAGTGTTTTTTCAGACATTGATTACAAATCATTTACCAATAAATCTAAAATTATAACTTATAAAGGTTTGAAATTCATGAAATAAAGATTTATCTTTGCAGCCGAATTTTTATTAGAAAATAATTTGTAATCATGAAAAAAGATATTCATCCAAAGGAATACCGTAAAGTTGTTTTTAGAGACCTTTCTACAGGTGATGAGTTTATGACAAAGTCATCAGCACAAAGCAAAGAGACAGTGACGTTTGAGGGCGAAGAGTATCCGTTGGTAAAAGTGGAAATCTCAAGTTACTCACATCCATTTTACACTGGTAAAATGAAGTTTGTTGATACTGCAGGACGTATTGATAAATTCAACAAAAAATTCGCAAAATTTGCTAAAAAGTAAACAGCAAAAATTTGTGCAAAGCATACATTTACAAAAAGTTTCGACTATATTTAGTCGAAACTTTTTTATTTTTAGGCTTTAGTGAAAAGTAAATAATCTAAAAATCAATCAGCAATCATGAATATAATTTTATTCGATACCGACAAAAGAACGAATCTTTTACCATTGACTTTTACTCGTCCAATTGCGGACTTGCGTATTGGGATTTTAAAATTATCCGAAAAATGGGAAAAACACTTAAATGCATCCGTTTCTTATCAAACGGTCGATTATCTTTCTCCTAAATTTCCAACAACATTTTCTAATAAAAATTATTGGATTGATGGTTCGATTGTAGCGAATAGGGTTTTGGCAGAAGAGATTCATAATTTAAAAGAAAACCAAGTTATAACGCTCAAAAGTGTTGTTATTGCTTATATTTCAGAGGCAGAATGCAATGATTTTTCGAGTTTTGAACAAATCGAAACTACTTCAAATCCAATTCAAATCAATCATTCTTGGGATATTTTTGCGAATAATCATCGTGCAATAGAGGACGATTTTGACTTATTGACCAAAGGTAGAACATCTGCCAAAATTAGTGATACGAATCGGATTATTGGTGACACAAATCGCCTATTTGTAGAAGAAGGTGTAGAGATGGAATGTGCAACGCTGAATACAAAACCTGGTGTGATTTATATCGGAAAAAATGCAACGATATTAGAAGGTTGTTTGGTACGAGGTGCTTTGGCAATGAATGAAGGTTCGGTACTGAAAATGGGTGCAAAAATCTATGGTGCAACGACTTTAGGCAAATATGCTAAAATCGGTGGCGAAGTCAATAATTCGATTATTTATGATTATTCAAACAAAGGTCACGAAGGTTTTTTAGGTAATTCTGTTTTAGGTGAATGGTGCAATTTGGGTGCTGATACGAATAATTCTAATTTGAAAAATAATTATCAATCCGTAAAATTATGGGATTACAACACGAATCGTTTTGATAAAACAGGATTACAGTTTTGTGGCTTGATAATGGGCGATCATTCTAAATCTGGTATCAATACAATGTTTAATACAGGAACAGTTGTCGGTGTTGCAGCGAATGTGTTTGGTGCAGATTATCCACGTAATTTTATTCCATCGTTTTCTTGGGGAATTACTCGTAGCAAAACTTTCAGAATGAAACAAGTCTTAGAAATGGCAGAAGCGATGATGAGGCGACGAAATATTCCATTAACAGATGCTGATGTTACTATATTAAATGAAGTCTTAGCAATGACAGCAAAATATAGAACTTGGGAAAAAGTATGATGCTTTAAACGAAAATGACGCAAAGTTACCGAATTAACTTTGCGTCAATATCTTACATATATAAATTCAATAAAATCAAAAACTATTTAATAATAAAGTACATTTTATGCTCTTAACACAATATCGCCATAACGAGCGTGAATTAGTTCTTTTAATGCTTTTCTTGCAAAAAATATTCTACTTTTAACCGTTCCTAAAGGCAAAGTTAGTTCTTCTGCAATTTCTTGATATTTAAATCCTTCATAATGCATCATGAAAGGAATCTTAATACCATCATCTAATTTTGAAATCATCCCTTTTAACTCTTTCATCAGAATATTTGCTTCACCAGAGTTAGCAATTACATTTTTTCCAGAGTTAATATAATACATATTGTCTGTTGAATCAATTATTGTGTTTGCTTTTACTTTCTTACGGTAATTATTAATAAAGATATTTTTCATAATCGTGAAAAGCCAAGCTTTGAAGTTTGTGCCAGGTCTGAACTTTTCACGGTTAGTCATTGCACGATATGCTGTTTCTTGAAATAAATCTTTTGCTTCTTCTGTGTTCTTTGTTAAGTTATAAGCGAAAGAATTTAGTACAGAAGACATTTTGTTGAAGTTATTATCGAATTCGTAAGTTGACATGGTATATGTATTTTTATGGTATAAAAATTAATTTGTTTTATGCTTTTTGTGATTTTGTTTAAACAAATGTATGCATAAGTTCAACAAAAAGCAAGATTTTGATTTTTTTTTGTTGAATTTTTAGTGTGAAAAAGTTCAACAAAAAATCATACTAAATTTTAAAATATTGATAATCAGTTGTTTATGAAATTATTTTATTGTTTTTAGTTTTCAATATTTTTTGAAAGAATGTGATTTTTATTAATTCTTAACATTTTATTAAGAGTTTGCACGATGATAATTATTACATATAACTACTTTGTAGTGTGTTTTGATTACTTTAGATATAGTATTTTACTATTTTGTTTAATCTTTTGTTAAACAAAATGATGAAGATGCGATTGTTTTAACGATTTTATATTAAAATTGATTTTTTGTTTAATTAACGTTCAACAAAAATGAAATCAACTATTTCAACAAAAAAACTTTAAAAAAACAGTAATTTTACAAAATGGATTCATTGACACAAATCGTATTAGGTGCAGCCGTTGGCGAAGCGACATTAGGAAAGAAAATAGGAAACAAAGCAATTGTTTGGGGCGGGATTGCAGGAACAATTCCTGACTTAGATGTTTTAGGTAATGCCTTCATGACACCGATTGAAGCCTTAGCATTTCATCGAGGGATAACACATGCTCTGATTTTTTTTGTAATTGCTGGCCCAATATTCGCTTGGTTGACACATCAATTTTATAAACAAAAAATCTATCGGCAACCGAGTTATAAAGCAACAATTTCTATGTTGTTCTCTTTGGTGTTTATCAGTTTTTTTGGTAGTTTGAATTATGTTTCGGCTGTTGATGGCAAACCTTCAGTTATATTGATATTGATAACATTAGTCGCAACTTATTTCTTTTTTCGACGAATCTGGAATTATTGGCGAAAGCCAACCGAAGAAATAGATATGTCTGATGTTTCTATCAAAGATTGGTCGTTACTCTTTTGTTTAGGTTTTTTGACACATACTTTATTAGATGCTTGTACACCTTTCGGTACACAACTTTTTCAGCCGTTTTCTAATGTTCGTATTTCGTTTGATACAATAGCCGTTGTTGATCCGGTATATACTATTCCTTTTTTAATTTGCTTGATTATTGCTGCTTTTTATCATCGAACGAGTTCAAAACGTCGCTTTTTTAATTGGTTAGGAATTGGCTTGAGTTGTGCTTATTTAGTATTTACTTTTTATAATCAACATCAAATTGAAAACAAATTTAAAGCGTTGTTAGATGACCGAAATGTGACATATAATCAAGTCTCTGTTTTGCCAACTATTTTTAATAATGCCTTATGGCAGTGTGTTGCGGAGACTGATACGAATTATGTATTTACAAATTATTCGATTTTTGATGAGGATTTGGATAAAATTAAATTAGTTCATATCACAAAAAATCATGACTTGTTAGCACCTTATGAAAATGATAAAGAAGTAAATATCTTACAATGGTTTTCTAAAGGTTATTATAATATTGAAAAAAAATCGGATGGTTCGTTGTTATATAATGATTTAAAAATGGCTGTTATTCCAGAAGAAATTTTTGGTGAATTAACATTTGGCATGAATTATACAATTTCGGAAGCTGGTTCAGGTATTGTTATTACAGAAAATCGAGAAATGGAATTTCCAGAAGGAATGTTTCAACGATTTTGGGAACGAATAAAAGGATATAAATACGATGAATAAAAGCCGATGAATGATTGACAGAAAAAAAATATTACTGTCAAAATGTCAAACTGACTTTTTAAAACATGTTTGCATAAAATAAATTATTTAAAGTGTTGATAATAAGTAGATTAGATTTTGTTTTAGAATAAAAGAAATGTCAAAATGCCTAAAATAATGAATATCACTGTATCTTTGTCAGCCTTTATTTTGAATAAAGATATTGGCAAAAAAATTGACATGAATTAGGTACGTCAAATTGGTACAAATTCAGAAAAAAAATTGGATTGGATAAATACGAAACCATGAACAAAGAAGAATTGACACAGGAAGAAATCAACGAGCAAACAGAAACGACTTCGAACGAGAATGAAACGACCGAAGTGAAAGAAGAAACTAAGAAAAATAGTAAGTTTCAAGAAATGCTAAATCAGTTTGTTGATGGTGTTACTGGAAACAAAGAACAAGCTGCAAAGGAATCAGACGAAACTACTGAAGAAGAGATAAATCCGTTGCAGGAACAGGTAGAAAAATTGATGACCGAAAAGGCAGAGTTGAGTGATAAATATCTACGATTATCTGCGGAGTTTCAGAACTATAGACGTAGAACGGCAAGAGAAAAAATGGATATTATCCAAACTGCTGGTCGTGATGTTATTAAGGTTTTGTTACCTGTTTTAGATGATTTTAATAGAGCTAAAAAAGCAGCGGACGATAATGATTCGATAGAGGCATTTAGTGAAGGTGTTCAGTTGGTGTATGAAAAACTACATCGAGTATTGGAACAAAAAGGACTTAAAGCTTTGGAAACAAATGGCAAAGTATTTAACGCTGATTTTCATGAAGCATTGACGGAGATTCCTGCACCGACAGACGATATGAAAGGCAAAATCATTGATACAATCGAAAGTGGTTATGCTTTAAATGATAAAATTATTCGCTACGCTAAGGTTGTAGTTGGAAAATAATACGAGTTTCGGGTTGCGAGTTACGAGTTTTTAAAACCGTATAGTAAATCTAAAATTCAAAATTTTGTTTGATTATTTGGTGGTTGATTTAGCGTAATCAGTTGAATTTATTATTAAAAAATTAGGCATGGCGACAAATTCAAGAATGGCAAATAAAAGAGATTATTACGAAATTTTGGGCGTTGGTAAAACTGCTGATGCGAAAGAAATCAAAAAAGCTTATCGCAAAATAGCGATGAAGTTTCATCCAGATCGTAATCCTGATAATAAAGAAGCGGAAGAAAAATTTAAAGAAGCGGCAGAAGCTTATGAAATCCTAAGTGATGAACAAAAACGAGCAAAATATGATCGTTTTGGACATGCAGGAATGGGACAAGGCGGCGGAGGTTTCCGTGGTAGCGGCGGGATGTCGATGGAAGATATTTTCTCTCAATTTGGTGATATCTTTGGCGGTGGTGGAAGTCCGTTTGAGTCATTTTTTGAATCCGGTCGTCGTAGTCAACGTCGTCAAACAGGACAACGTGGCTCAAATATTCGTATTAAAGTGAAATTAACTTTAGAGGATATTGAGAAAGGGGCGAAGAAGAAAATAAAAGTCAAAAAATATACAAATTGTAAACCTTGTAATGGTTCGGGTGCAAAAAGTGCCAACTCAATGGCAACGTGTAATACTTGTCGAGGTTCAGGTTATATTCGCAAAGTAAGTAATACATTCTTAGGTCAAATGCAGACGACTTCTGCTTGTCCGACTTGTAGTGGAACGGGTAAACAAATCACAGATAAATGTAGTACCTGTCGTGGCGAAGGTCGCACGTATGATTCGGAAGTGATTAGCATTGATATTCCTGCTGGTGTAAGTGAAGGTATGCAACTTTCGATGAGCGGTCGAGGAAACTCTGGTAAAAATGGTGGACCAAATGGGGATTTATTAATTAATATCGAAGAAGTACCACACGATTACTTAACTCGTGATGGTAATAATTTGATTTATGATTTATACCTCAACTTTGCTGATGCTGCATTAGGAACTTCTGTTGAAGTACCGACATTGACAGGAAAAGTGAAAATCAAAGTGCCTGAAGGTACACAAGGTGGAAAAATTTTCCGACTAAAGGGAAAAGGTTTACCGGGACTTCAAAGTTATGAACGAGGAGATCAATTGATTCATGTTAATATTTGGACACCAAAAAAATTATCTTCTGCCGAACGTACTTACTTAGAAAGAATGCGTGATATGTCAGGTTTTCAGCCAAATCCTGTGAAAGGAGAAAAAGGCTTTTTTGAAAAGATGAAAGATTATTTTGGATAAAAAACAGTTTGACTTGAATATTATAAAAACAGGCATTTGGAAAGCTCCAAATGCCTGTTTTTTTGATAAATCTTATTTATCGTTTATAACTCTATTTGTATTTTTGATAAATCTCAGTTATCGTTGCCGCCAATTTATAATCTTTATCCGTAACAATATTTCCTGCATCATGTGTCGATAATTCGATATTGACCGTATTCCATACATTACTCCAATTTGGATGATGATTTTGTTTTTCGGCATGAAAAGCAATTTCTGTCATGAAGGCAAATGCTTCTGTGAAATCTTTGAATTTTAAGGTTACCTGTAATTGGTTGTTTGTTTTTGTGAACATGTTTTAAGTTTGTTTTAATCATTAATCACTAAACTAACGTTGTCTCCCATTTTGATTTCTCCACTTTTGATAATTCTTGCCGTAATTCCGCCATGACCTCGCATCGCATTATAACCGCCAGCACCTAAGTTTTCTTCCATTCGAGAACAAGGATGACATTGTCCAGTTGTTTCAAGAACAACAGAACCAATCTTAAATTGTTGTTCTTTTAAGGCTAAAAGATTTAAGCCTTTTATGACGATATTTCGCCTTACCATTTCAGGGCGAACAGGAGTTTTCATAATTGCGGTTGTTGCTAACAGATGCTCAAATTGAATCAAGGTTACTTGTCGTTTTCCGTCTTTATTGTAGCGATCACCTTCTAATCCTGTTTCAAAATTTGCTTTTACTTTTTTAACAACATTCATGTCTGCACGTTTTTCGGGACGAACGCCAATCCAGACGACTTCTCCAGTTTGAGGCATTGTGTTCATAATCTTGCCCATTGGTGAGTTTTTATTCATCTTGTTCTGTTTTTGTAAAGGTATAAGTAATATAACCACATTCTCTATCAGGTGCATATACATTTAGAGAAAACTTATACTTTCGTACATTTGCTAATACCAAACTTATGATATCAGCATCTTTAATATTTGTCTCCGCAGGTATAATTTTCGCTTCTGTAATATCACCTTCTTTATTAACACAAAAATTGAGTTTAATATTTCCATTAACCTCTTTGGCTGTTTGTGGAGGATCAGGAATAAAACGCATACTATGATGGTTGATTCCTTCTACATTGCCTGGTAGTAATGGATTTGTTTTTTTAGGAATAATAATTCCGCCTGTTCCTTCTTCTGAATCGAGTATCGCAACACCATTTAAAGTATCAGATTTAGTTGTGTTGTTGGCATATATCATTGTTTTTTGGGATAAAAACTGAGAAAGTATTATTGTATAATATCGTTGTGTAGAAAGCGGAAGAGATTGCAAAAGATAATCATATTGTTGCCAAATATCATTGGCTGAATTTTCAGTTGGAATACAAATATCTTTATTAAATGTTCCATCTTTGATACGTACCAAATAACCTGCTAAATCTCCGGATACTCGAAAAAGTCCCATAATATCTGCGTGAAAAGAAGTAGAAAAGTTATAATCTTTGAGCCGTGTCATTGTATAACCTTGCTTCATGTCCAAACCATAATCAATTGTAAAGCGATAGCCTTTGGTGATAAAGTTGTATTCTTCTTGTGTCGTTTGTCCATAAGTTAGTTGACAACAGAATATTGTTATCATGATGAAACCAACACATTTTTTCATTTTTACATATTTCATTTAAGTAGATTCTTTATTTTTTCTTTTATGAAGAGGCAGTATTTATATAAGCAAAAAAAACAATTTATACAATTTATAGATTTTTTTTTGTTTAAGGAACAGGCAATTAATTATGGTTCTTTGATTTTTTTTGTGGAAACGCTCAAAATTCAAAATAATAAAAATTTTTCGATGATAGTCTTTAGTATCAGGTATTTGATTGAAAATCAACGGAGTACCAAATATTATTGTAACCGATTTTATTGTTTACAATTTTCATCGAAAACCACAATTTTTTTCAGAGAACCTTAATTATTATCTATTCCTTAACGTGGCGAAGCCACTACCATAGTTACGTGTTTCGAGTTTGACAGTCAGCCCCGAAACAACAAATTTCAGAACTTAGAAATTAATTATAAAAATAACAAAAGGCATTCCTTACATGAAGAAATGCCTTTTGTTATAAAAATAGACTCTAATTAATTTTGAAATATTACACTATCTTTAATAAGATACCAATATGTTTCCACATAACTTTCAGTCAATGCATCTTTAATTGCAATCTCCGTATTTGTATCAAAACTCGAAATAAAGGGAATCGTACTTTCTAAAGTTTTGACATGATTAATATATTTAGTCTGTGTCTTTGAAGTTTTGAAACTATCATCTCTGATTTTCATTATTTCAAAACCAATAACAGCATATGACTGAATCGTTGTATTCATTGACTTCAACCATTTTTCTAAATGTTCCGTGTCATTATTTTTAACAAAAATAAGCATTTGCTTACAAAGTTCATTCGTTTCGTTTATTTCTAATGTATAATCCATTAATGGCAACATCAACTTATCTGTCAAATCAATCGTTGTATTATAAAATTGCTCATGAGATTCGACAAAGCCTTCAAAATCAACATGAATTTGAGTGAATTTTTGATTTTCTTCTGCTTTTATACCTAATAGTTCGACAGAAGAAAAGAGAATCTTATCTCTTGCATCTGTCATAAAAGCAAAATTGAACCAATGCGTCTTAAAGCTTACTTTATTGTAAGGCATTTTTTTTCTGAATTTAAACTCCTCGACATCTTTAATTTTACGAGTTGTTTTATATTCCTCGCCATTTAATCCTAATAAATCCAGAAATTGAGGTAAGGTCATACTTCGTCTTCCTTCCTCAAGAACTTTCTCTATTTCGGGCATAACATCAGGTTGTGCCAAAACAGGTTGTGCTATCATAGCACACAATAATAGTGTTGTGAAAAATGTAAAAACTTTCATAGGTTGCTTCAACTGTAATTTTATACGTGTAGTAATTATAATTAGTATTGAGATAAAAATAACTATACATTCTTGACTTGCCTTTTTTATCAATAATTTCGTTGATCCCGAGAACTCGGGACGTCGAAGCAAAGGCTTCGACTGCGTTTTTCGCCTTATTCTTGACAAAAATCCTGCGTTAAAGAACGTACATTTATTTATATTTCAATACTTAGTAATTTTATACGAAAGGCACTTTAGTTAAAGTTACGATAATATTGAATTTATTATTATTTGAAATAAATCAATATGTGATAATAACGGTGCTAAAATGTTTTTTTTGACTTTATTCTGATTATTTAATACGAAAATACTTTGTGAAATGTCACATTCAGTAACTCATATGTATTGTTAACTAAAAATAATGATATTTTGTTTTGAGGTAAAATAACAATTATTAATTAAAATTCATCATATATAATATATAGTTTATTTTTCTGAACTCATGATGTGAAAATGTTATTAATTTTGTTGAAAAAGATATATAAAGTTTTATATTTGGATGTGTAAAGTCAATGCAATATATAATTGTACTTATTGAATGAATGAATATTATTTGTTAACTAATAAAAATTCAGGCTTATGAAAGAATTACCATCAAATGTTCTTGAAGAAATCAATCAGTTAATAGCTCAAGAAGAAAATTGGTTAAATCAATTAAAAAAAAGCGAAGATGAATTAGAAAATCTTCAAGAAGTATTAGATGTTTACTCCAAACATTCTAATTTAAGTGAGCAAAAATCAGTTAGCCATTATCAAAATCTATTCAATCATTATCGTATAGAATTAATAAGAGATATGAAACATCATGTTCGTATTAATTTACAAGATTTACGTGCTTTAGTTACTCGTCAACCAGAACGCTACTATCACAGTTATTTGAATAATCTACAAGATCACAGTCAACATGTCAACAAATTTTTTAAGTATTTTGATAAAATGAAACAGGAATTTCGTGAAGCGATTAGTTACGAGAGACTTCGTGCAACAGCATCGTAAATTATTTGATTAGAGTGCAAACAATTATCTTCTGAATATCTTCTGAATATCTTCTGAAATGTATTTTTTTGAGAATATTTGGAACATTTTAAAAAAAGTCAAGACGTTAATATCATAATGTCTTGACTTTTTTTAGGCAGATTTATAGAGTATTTCAAAAATTATCGTTTTAGCTATCGTAACAATTTTAAGTAAAAACGGAAATGCAGCCGCTAATGGCAAAAACTGCAAAATAAACTCTTATTTAACTTTTTCTTCTACAAACTATTGTTTAGACAAGCTCTTACTACAAAAGGGTGTATTCATCATCATTTTCATCATTATCCTTATATGGGTTTTTTGATTCGTCAGGTATAAAGTCAAATTCATTACTTACAATTGTATCATCAGTTATTTGTTCGTCTGTATTGAAAGGAGACATTTGCTGATGTATTTTAATCATTCTGCGACTCAATACAATTCCAATAACTAATGTCACCATAGTTAAACCTGCTAAAGCTGGAAAATTTTTCTGAAAAATAAAGAAATCATAAGCACCATGTAAAGCGATTGCACCGATTAAACCTTGTAATAATAATGGTACTTTATTCGTGTCCGAAAACTTAGCTAAACCCACATAATATCCCATTATTACAGCGAAAGCTGCATGAGCAGGAACAGCCGTAAATGCTCGCATAATAGTTGTTTGAATTCCATAATTTGTAGCATAAAGAATATTTTCTAAAGTCGCAAAACCCATTCCTATCATCACAGCGTACACAATACCATCAAGCGGCTCATCAAACTCATTTTTATTATAAATATAACCTCTTAGAAAAACATACTTTACCAACTCTTCACTACCTGCAACGACAACAAAAGCAAAAATAGCGGTGGTCAAAATATCTGGCGAAACATCATAACCCAGACTCATTCCCCAGCGTTCTAACCAAATCGCTGGTAAGGTACTTAATGCACCAAAAAGAAAACACCAAATCAAGTATTTATGTGGTTCTTTATCATGTATATCTTTATAATAAATATAAACAGCAATTAATAAACCTGGTAAAGTCGCTAATATTAAATTTAGTACATCTATTGTTGTAGTCATAAGGTTAATTTTTAATATTGTTAATCAAAGATAAACAAATCTGATTATCAAAACTTAATTATCGTTTGTATGATTATCATAATTCTAAGCGTAATATCACACTTACCTTTTATAGTTTTTGTAAATTTGCAACCTAATTATTTTGAAACAAGACGATTTTAGATATTTGATAATACTCAATGACATCATCTAATATCTAACATTTAATTCTAAATAAATGCAAATAATTGATGGTAAGGCACTTGCAAAAACTATAAAAGCAGAGTTAGCCACAGAAGTAGAAAAATTGAAAGCAAACGGTGGAAAAATTCCTCATTTAGCAGCAGTTTTAGTAGGTGATAATCCAGCAAGTCAAGTTTATGTAAGAAATAAAGTCCGTTCTTGCGAAAAAATTGGATTTAAATCTACTTTAGTTCGCAAGGGTGTTGACACAACAGAAGCAGAACTACTGGAAATAATTAACCAATTGAATAACGATACTGATATTGACGGCTTTATCGTTCAATTACCATTACCAAATCATATAGACGAAACAAAAGTCACTTTGGCAATTGATCCAAAAAAAGATGTTGACGGTTTTCATCCAATGAATTTTGGTAGAATGTCGCAAGGATTACCATGTTATATTCCTGCGACACCTTACGGAATTTTGGTAATGTTAGAGCGTTATGGTATTGAGACTTCCGGTAAAAACTGTGTCGTTGTCGGTCGTAGTAATATCGTCGGAACACCAATGAGTATTTTGATGTCTCGAAAGTCAAAAGTAGGAAACTGTACCGTAACACTAACACATAGTAGAACAAAAGACTTAAAAGCAGAAACACTTCGTGCAGACATTATTATTGCAGCGATTGGGATTCCAAACTTCATTACTTCTGATATGGTCAAAGAAGGTGTTGTAATTATTGATGTTGGAATTAATCGTGTTGATGATGCTACAAGAAAACGTGGTTATCGCTTAGTTGGTGATGTGGATTTTGATGGCGTTGCACCAAAGTCAAGTTTTATCACTCCAGTTCCTGGAGGTGTTGGACAAATGACCGTCACAGCGTTATTAATGAATACAATGAAGTCTGCTAAAGGTGAAATTTATTAGGAAATTAGTATTCGGATGTATTTATCTATAAAGACCCGACAGTTTTTTTTAAAAAAACTGTCGGGTTTGATAATCAATAAGTTACGATGTTTTTATTGTTTTTAATATCAAAATATTTGGATAAATATTGTTAATTAAGTTCGCTTAAATATTTGATTTACAATTATTTATAAATCCTGTAAAACCTGTCGAAGTACTTAGTTTATGAAATTTATTTATGATGAAAAATGCTATGTAAATTCGTCAATTTCGAGTTTTTGAGGTAGTAATTTAACAACCAAATCGTTAGGTGAATCTAAGACTTTACAAGTATTCCTTTTGCAAAGTTATTATTCATAATGACAACTTTAATCAAGCCAAACGTCACCTTCCATACATTTATACAAGAAGAATAATTGTTATATTGGGCAATTATTTAAAAACCAAAGCATTTTGTTAGTGATTCGAGATTAGGTGTTAGTTTTTTTGCTAATGACTAATCACCAATCAACAATCAGAAAAGTAAATGGATCCGAGAGAAGGAACACAAGTTATTTCTGAACAAGTACAAAACTTATTGGACTTGATGAATAACGAAGATTATAGCCAACCGCTGAATACTTTCAATGGTTCGTCAATTGGACAACATATCAGACATATTGTGGATTTTTATTTGTGTTTAATTAATGGACTGGAAGCAGCTAATATTAATTATGATAAACGAAAACGAAATCCAAATATTGAAAAAGATTGCCTTATGGCAAAAGGTATGATGGCAATGATAGGAAAGAGAATACAAACGATAGACATCGAAAAATCTGTTATGGTTTGTTCTTCGTTTGTCGCAAATGAAAATGTTGAGTTAAAACTAATTCCATCC
Source organism: Saprospiraceae bacterium (assembly GCA_045106825.1). Lineage (GTDB taxonomy): Bacteria > Bacteroidota > Bacteroidia > Chitinophagales > Saprospiraceae > CAWVWD01. Next base: position 28,722 of record JBGCFH010000071.1, read on the forward strand.
TCCATCGGACGAGAGTTGATGTATGCCTACGATCATGCGATTCATCATTTAGCGATTATTAAGATTGGTATGAAAATCCATTTTCCCGAAATTTCAATTAGTAAAGATTTGGGTGTTGCACCTTCTACTTTAAAATACAGACAACAATGTGTACAGTAACTTACTTACCTCAACCTAATGATAATTTTATATTAACTTCAAGTCGAGATATTTCTATCCAAAGACTTCCAGCCACATTTCCTAAAACAGTTGATACCTCAAATGGGAAAATTATCTTTCCTAAAGATGGACAAGCTGGCGGTACATGGATAGGAACAAGCGAAATAGGAAGAACTGTTGTTTTATTAAATGGTGGATTTGAGAATCACATTTTTTCACCATCTTATACTCGTAGTCGAGGTACAATTGTTCGAGAATTATTGGAAACCAAAAATGCTTGGTCGTATTTGCAAAATAGCGTTTTGACGAATATAGAACCCTTTACATTATTAATTATTGATACTACGAGTGAACTTGCACTGTGGGAATTTGTCTGGGATGGTGAACGAAAATACTTCAAGCAATTAAATAAATATCAACCGCTAATTTACTCTTCTTCAACACTTTATGATGATACTATGAAAATGAAAAGGAATCAATGGTTCGAAGATTGGTTATTACAAAATCCATATTATAAATCAACTGATATTTTAAATTTTCATGAAACAGCAGGAGAAGGCAATCATAACGAATCTATATTTTTAAAGCGAGATAATATACAAACCGCAAGTATTACATCAATTCAAAAACAAGATAATTTAGCAACTATTTTTTATTATGATACAATAATGGACAGATTTCATTATAGTTATTTTGAGTATGAAACTCAAGATGAAGTTGCTTTGAATATAGCACTGTAAATCAATAATTTAAGTATCGAATATTTCAAAAATATCCGATACTTAAACCTGTCAATTTCAAACCCTGAAAGGAATAAAATCAAGGAAAATGATTTTTATAAATCAAAATGAGTAAAATTGAATGATTTTTGAGGTTATCAGTAAATTGAGATGCTATTTTGCAAATCCTAAAAGTTTATCCTAAAATGAAACAATTATTTTTATTTCTATTATTAATAAGTTGTTGCGGCTTTTCTAATATTTGTAAAGGTCAAATAGATACTTTAGTTATTAATAAAGTTGGTGTGGAAATATTTGAAGCATTTAAAAAGGAATCAACGGAGCATTATCAACAAACCTTGATGGCAAAGTCAGATTACAGAAATATAATCCGAAAAACAAAATGGGATTTGTTTCCTAAAAATAAGTTTAAGGAAGGTTATAATTTTTTAATCAAAAAGGAAGAGCGTCAGTTTAACTTAGTTGTTCAAAATGGAGCATATCAAGAGATCAACTGGTCAAATATTGAATTTGAAAAATTCATATTTCATTCAGAAGAAACACAACTAATTAATCAAACACAGCCCGAACCTGCTGGTTTTATGGTTAATTGTCATTTAGTATTCAAGATAGATACGGAGTATTATACGATAGTTGGAATCGAATTATTGAAATGCGGAAAAGACTATAAGGTTTTTCATTCACCAGAAGGTGTTTATCCTATACGATTAGAAAAATATGTTGCAGCCGATTCTATTAACTTAGATAAAAATGGTAGAGATTAATTTTTCAATCGGTATAAAAAAACTATTTTAGCTTCACCAATAACTTTTTAAGAAATTATCAACAACATTACGATACCTTTTTTACATGAAAATTATTCACCTTGTACTTGGTAAAGCGAATCCCGAAAGAATGAACGGCGTTAATAAAGTCGCTCATAACTTAGTGACGACACAGACAAACTTAGGTTATGATGTGACGCTTTGGGGAATTACGGAAAATTTGGTACACAATTATCCGCCTCGCAATTATAAAACAGTGCTTTTTCAAGCGATTGATAGTCGATTGAAGGTACATCATTCGATAGAAGAAGCTATCAAAGCATTACCGAAAGATACTGTTTTTCATATTCATGGCTCATTTATAAAAGAGTTTTACGTTATTTCAAAACTATTAAAAAAAGCCAATATTCCTTACGTTTATACTTCGCATGGTTCGCTCGGTCCAGCTGCGATGCAACAAAATGCTTTAGTGAAAAAATACTATTTTATCTTTCTTGAACGAATGATTCTTAGAAATGCTAAAGCGGTACATTTGTTAGGAAATACAGAAGTGAAAAATGTCAAACGGCTAATGCCAAAAGCCAGTAATACGATAAAAATACCAAATGGACAAAATCTTTCAGAAATTCCTCATATTCAAGTAGATAAGACAAATCGTATAATGCCAATTTTTGGTTTCTTAGGACGTTTGGACAAAAATCATAAAGGCTTAGATTTGTTGTTAGATGGTTTTGCTATTTATATAAAAAATGGTGGAACAGGAACGATAGAATTTGTTGGAAATGGTCCCGATATGGATTTTTTGAAATCAAAAGGTGAAACCTTAGGAATTGCAGATAAACTCATATTTCATGGTGCAAAATATGGTGATGAGAAGTTCGATTATTTAGCTCATTTTGATGTGTTTTTACATACTTCTCGAATGGAAGGTTTTCCGACAGCGGTTTTAGAAGCGGCTGCGATGTCGCTGCCATGTTTGTGTAGTGAAGAGACTAATGCCAATGATTATTTGCGTCAATGGAATGCAGGTTATCCTTATAAAGAAAATACACCAAAAGAAATCGCTCGTCAATTACAATTGGCAGAAGCTGATTTTTATAATAAAACACTACAAGCAAAGGGACAAAATGCTCGAAAAATGATTGAAACAGATTTTACTTGGGAAAAAATCACGAGAGCATTGATTGAAGTTTATGAAGTCGATCCTGAACTTTTGTCAAACTTACCAATCTAATTGGATTATTGAATCGTTTTTGATGTTTTTTATGTGAAATTCGTACGATTATAATTTATGTCAAATAGAATTGAAAATTCCCGAAAATCCCTTAAACCAAATCACCGATTTATACATTTTAACTCGTATTATTGCGATGATTTTTCAGAACGATTAAACGGTTGAATTATTAAACTGTTATTGAGAAATGTTTTGAAAGAATATTTTGAAAGAACAGTTAACGATACAGAACTAAAAAACTATGAGTGCAAATTTTCACAATCTAAAAGTAAAAGCGGTAAAGCAAGAAACGAAAGATGCAATTTCGATAACGTTTGATATTCCGAGTGAGAAAGCAGCTATTTTTAAATATAAGCAAGGTCAATATATTACATTACGATTTTATTTGGATGATAGAGAGGTTCGTAGAGCATATTCAATGTCGTCAAGTCCATTAGATAATCGCTTGACGGTTACGGTGAAGCGTATTGAGGGCGGTTTGGTTTCAAATTGGATAAATGATCGAGTGAAAATCGGAAGTGAAGTCGAAGTGATGTCGCCGCAAGGTCGTTTTTATACAACTTTGAAACATGAAAATCGTAAAACGTATTATTTGTTTGGTGGCGGAAGTGGTATTACACCATTGATGTCTATTGCAAAAACAGCTTTGGAGAAAGAACCTCAAAGTACAATCTTCTTGTTTTATGGAAATAATGATGAGGAAAGTATTATTTTTAAAGATGAATTAGCAGCATTAGAAAAACGCTACGAAGGACAATTTTTTGTAACACATATTTTGCAAAGTCCAGTTAAACATAAGCAAGGAAGTGGTCTGTCAAGTTTGTTTAAAAAGTCAGTGATGACTTGGAAAGGAAAAATTGGCGTTCCTGACCAAAAACAAACGGGTTTGTTTCTGGATGAAAATCCACCTCGAAATAAGGCAGTGGAATATTTCATTTGTGGGCCAGCTCCGATGATGGATTCCGTAGAAGCCGTTTTATTAGAACGTAGTGTCGATAAAAAAAATCTACATTTAGAACGTTTCTCCTCTTTGAAATCTCCAGCAGACGAAGCAACAACAACAGAAAGCACCACAACTAATTCGGGTGACAGTCAACTTATTGTGCATTTAGATGGAAAACGTATCGAAACAACGATTACCGCAAAACAGACTATTTTAGATGCGTTATTAAAAATAAAAGAAGAACCACCATATTCTTGTACAAGCGGTGCATGTTCGACTTGTATGGGCAAAACGCTGAAAGGTAAAGTCGAAATGGATGTTTGCTTTGCATTAGATGATGATGAAGTAGAAGAAGGTTATATCTTGACGTGTCAAGCAAGAGCAAAATCAGCAGAAGTCGAGGTGACTTTTGATGTTTAAATATTATTGGTTGACGATTTTATAAATATTTTGAATCAATTATCTATGAAATCGTCAACCAATATTCTACTCTGATTTCCAACCAAAACCAACTTTAAAAAATAAATGTCCCATTGGAATAAATTGTCCAGTAGGAAATAGATTGAAGATAAAATTAGAATTTTCCGTAAATGTTGATTCGTTCATTCCATCAGGAATATTGTAAACAGAATAATCCACATATTGACCACCTACACGACCACCAAACTCCAAGGATATTTTTTCATATTGTCGCAATAAACCTCTCGTATAGTAAACTCCGATGGTTGAAAATGAAGTTGTTAATTCTAACAGACCATTTTCAATATGAAGTTCTACATTTTGTGAATATTGTTTTTGAAATCTTAATCCAACACCTTGAAACTTATTTGGCCCAAAATCTATAGATTTGCGATACCAACGATATTCTACTAATGTTGAATGTGTGAATAAGGGAGCATTCGTAACGATAGAACTACTTCGAAGATAAATACCTCCTAATTCATATTGTAAGGCTTGTCTTTCGCCAATATTATGCTCAAAAGAAAATTGAATACTTGGAAAAAATGGATTCATTAAATTTGTTGGTGAATATTTGATAATTCGATAATTTTGAATTTCATCGGACTCTTGTGCATTCATGACAAAAGAAAATAGAAGAAGTAAAAATATTAGTTGAGTTTTCATCGTAAAGAATTTTTTTTAATAAAAAAGGATTAATCTTGTTCGATTTTAGTAATAAAATAAGCATCTCGATTATAGGTTTGTGATAATAAGATATAATTTCCATCAGTTAATTGGCAGGTAGAAATACCATATCTTGGAAGTATTTCACCAAAATCACTAATTTCACTAAAACGAAGCTGCCAAATTCGATGACCATTATCGTCTAACTTTGCAAAACAATAGTTATCATGATTTCCTTGATTCAATAATAACCAATGATTATCTTTTATCGGAGTCATAGAATGGAAATTGGAACTTCTTAAATCATTACGATATTGAATTTCATTCGCTTCATTAAGAATAATCACATCTGAATTATAATCTGAATTTATCAAAAGTATGAAATCACCGTTTGAACGTTCCTGAATACTACTAAAATGTTCGTATTTATCTCTATCATCAATTATTATATCTTTATCCTCAAATATTTCTTCTTTAAGAATACTACCATTATTATTATCAATCTGTGCGAACCAAGGTTTAGTTGTATATGTACTATTTCTATTTGCTCCACCAACAGCAAATAAATTACCAGCACTATTGATTTTCATCGAATGAATTTCTATGGACTTTTGACTAATAAATTGCTTTTCCCATGCTAAATTACCATTGAGGTTGACTTTGTATAAACGACTGCGTGCGTTTTCGTTTTGTCCAATCCTAAAAGCCAAATAATAACCATCATTTCCTATCGCGATAGCTTTTATAAAAGGAGGTTGACTTGCTTCAAAATCAAATTGAGTTTCCCAAATAACATCCCAGTCCGCATTGGTTTTTGCTATCCAAATTTGGTCTTCTGTATTGCCACACAGCAAATATTCCTCATTATTGATTTTTTGAATTGCCTTAATGGGTTGTGTATAGCTTTTTTGCCAAAGCGAGTCACCTTCGGCTGAATATTTTCTAAGTTCCTCATTGAGTGCGACTACAAAACCATTGTCGGGTGTATTTTGTAAAGCGTAAGAATTTTGTTCAATATTATTAAATTGTTGGTCATCATTGCCTCGATAAAGTTCTTTCTCCCAAATGGTATTTGGTGGTAAAACATTCAGTTCGTCTTTTGAGCAAGAAAATAAGATGACAAATAGTAAAGTGTACGTAATGATTTTTTTCATAATGGTTTAATTTGAATTAAATGATATTGATAACAGAACGTTAACAATTGTTTTTTGCTTCTTCAAAATTAAGGTTCTTTGAAAAAAAACGAGAAACCAGTGCAAACTGTAATAAACCTAAATATACGAATTATTTGAAGTCATTTTTTATGTTGATGTTGCCTGCCACGAGTACTCAAGGGATTTTTGAAAGAACCAAATTAAAAAAAATACCCAACCAAAAAGAAAGTCCTTATCGTTGTTCTATCAATCAAATCAGAATAATTATTAAAAACTTATTTAAAAAATGAAAATCATGAAAAAAATCTATTTTGTAATAGCGATAATGTTATTTACCTCGATAAGTCTGTTTAGTCAACGTACAATTACAGGAACAATAACCGATGAATCTGGCGAGGCTTTAATCAGTGCAAGTGTTACGGTAAAAGGTACAACGATTGGCGTAACGACTAATCTTGATGGAGAGTATTCTATTCAAATCCCAGAAATGGACAAACCCGTTTTAATATTTTCTTACATTGGTTTTGAAAATCAAGAAATAGAAGTTGGTACATCAAATGTCGTTGATGTTGTGTTGTCAGAAGGCATGCAATTAGATGAAGTTGTCGTTGTTGGTTATGGTACAAAAAGGCTTCGAGGTCGAGTTTCAGGATTAGCAAAGAGAAAAAAGAAAAACAAAAATTCTACATCATCAATTCCACCAACTTCGCCAAAACCATCAGCTCCACAAACTCCGTCAAAGCCATTAAGTACACCCGAACCACATGCGGAATCTTACGCTCGAATCAATGAAAATGCGTTTAAAACAGTAAAACGAGAACCATTATCTACATTTTCTATTGATGTGGATAAAGCGTCATATAGTAATGTTCGTCGTTTTATTGATAATGGACAACAGCCACCAAAAGATGCTGTTCGTGTGGAGGAAATGATTAATTATTTCAATTATGATTATGAAGCACCGACAGGCGAACATCCGATTGTAGTACATACAGAGTTAGGTGTTTGTCCGTGGAATAAAAATCATGAATTGATGAAAGTTGGTTTAAAAGCTAAAGAGATTCCGAAGGATAATTTGCCACCAAGTAATTTGGTTTTTCTATTAGATGTTTCGGGTTCGATGATTGATGATATTGAATTAGTAAAATCAGCTATGAAAGTATTGGTAAAACAATTACGAGAAGAAGATAAAGTGTCGATTGTCGTTTATGCTGGTGCAGCAGGTTTGGTTTTAGCACCAACTGATGGTAGTAACAAAGATAAAATTATGAATGCTTTAGATGGATTACGTGCTGGCGGTTCGACTGCTGGAGGTGCTGGAATCCGATTGGCATATAAAACAGCTAAAGAACAATTTATCGAAGGTGGAAACAATCGAATCATTTTAGCAACGGACGGTGATTTTAATATTGGAATGTCGAGTGATAGAGCAATGGAAGATTTGATTGTAGAAAAACGTAAATCAGGTATTTATTTGACTTGTTTAGGTTTTGGGATGGGAAATTATCAAGATGCAAAAATGGAAATCTTGGCAGATAAAGGCAACGGAAATTATGCTTATATCGACTCAAAAGACGAAGCGATTAAAGTCTTTCAAAATGAATTTAGTGGAACAATGTTTACGGTTGCAAAAGATGTAAAATTCCAGTTAGAGTTTAACCCAGCCGTTGTTGCTGGTTATCGTTTGATTGGTTATGAAAATCGTTTATTGGAAGAAGAAGATTTTGATGATGATACTAAAGATGCTGGCGAAATTGGAATTGGTCACACGGTAACTGCTTTGTATGAAATCATTCCGACAGGTGTAGAAAGTGAGTTTTTACCTGAAGAACAAAAGCTAAAATATCAAAAAAATGGAACAGGATTCGACCGAAAAAAGAGCGAAATATTAACTGTAAAATTACGCTATAAACCAACTGACGCAACGGAAAGCATCAAATTAGAATATCCCATAAAATATAATTTAGAAGAAACAAATAGTAATGATTTTTATTTTGCTTCATCAGTCGCTTTATTCGGCATGACATTACGTAAGTCTGAATTTATCAAAGACGGAAATGATGAAATGATTGTCAATTTAGCAACAAAAGGACAAGGCAATGATAAAAATGGCTATCGTAAAGAATTTATTGAAATAGTTAAAAAGGCAAATGGAAAAAATTTGGCAATATTGGATGCTGGAGAGGATTAATTTACCTTTCAACGAAACATAAATAAAGATTAAGAAACCTGAAAAGTCATTACAACCATCGTAATGACTTTTTGGATTTTAGATACTTCTACTTGATTCTTTGTATGTTTCTAAATTGCCAATTAGTAGATGGTTTTCAAAATTAAACATATTGTAATTTTAAATATATAGATAAAAATATTATATTTGCATGTATTGAAAATTAACGATTTATGGCAGAAATAGTAATAGAAAGTGTTTATAAAAATTTAGCGATTGAACCAGAAAAAGTTTATCCAGAGATGCTTGAAGCCATCGAAGAACATAGCTGGTCAAAATTCGGGAAAGCATTAGAATTATTAAATCCTTTAATCAAGTCAATTGATAAGACTTTGAATACTCGATTAGGATTGATACTTCAAACCGCTTACGAACAACATCATATAAAAATCGCTGAACGGAATACTTATCGTCTTATTATTTGTAGTGCAAAACGTTTATTGATAACGATATTAACAAAGTCTGATATTGATAAAAAGGCATACTGTAAACAAGCCTTCAAAGAACTACAAATACTAAAACAAGCAGAAACAAAATACGCTACGATAAACTTTGCAGAAGATTTCAGTAAAGCCTTGGATAGTTTAGAAAAACCAGAGGTGTTTAATAATATTATAGAAGATATTATTAAGCAATTAGAGAATTTATAACAGTATAAATTAATAAAAAACAAAAATTAGGAAAACAAAGTGTTGATAAGTTAATAAATCTGGCTTGTCAACAGATGTCACAGGTCGTTCAGTTCTACTGTTCGACCTTGTTTTCAAAAAAGCCCCGAAATAATTTCGAGGCTTTTGAGTTTAAGGTTTTTTTATCTATCTAATTGATGACTTCGATTGTTACCCGTCGATTTTCTTGATGTAGTTTTTCAGAACAACGAATGCCTTCCTTACAGCCATTGACTAACTCGTCTGCACCTTTACTTTTAAGTACAATTCTTGTCGGTTTGATGTCCTTTGCAATCAAATAATTTGCAGCTTGCATCGCTCTTTGTTTTGAAAGTTTCTTGTTGTAAACAACATCACCTAAAGCATCAGTATAACCTGTTAATTCAATAGTCAAATCAGGATTTTCAGTCATCACATAAGCGACTCTATCCAATTCGATTTTTGATCGTTCATCTAATTCAAATATTCCTTTTTCAAAAGAAAGGTTTTTAAAATCATATGAATTCCTATCACGAACAGACTTCATCAAAACCTTTTTGTCTAATCTATCTTTACTTATTTGTCTATCTGTACAAATCATAATCGTTTTAGAAATAAAACCATTACGTTCTAACTTTAATAAATAGGTATGACGAGGTTGTAATGTTAGTTCTACTTCGCCGTCCGTATTTGTATATATTGTTTCTAATAAATTTCCTTTTTCATTCATTAAATATAAGACAACCTGATTAATCGGTTTGTTATATTCATTAATCACATCCAAATCCATAAACATCATATGTGTTTCTGATTCTGGAAGCATTTGTTTTTGAGGAATTTCTTCATTAGTATTATCCATTTTTGCCTCCGTTCTTTTTGGAGTCATAGACGAAGGTTTTTGTGGTTGAATAGTTGATTTTTTATTTTTTACAATCTTTTCTTTCTCTGCTGTTTCGGGAGCGACTTCAGGCATCATCTCTGGCATTGCTTCTGGCACAGTTTCAGGCATTGCTTCAGGATTAGCAGTATTATTAATTGACTTTTTTGCTGTTGTTACAGATATTTTTGTCGCACTTTTTTTCCTTTTTCGATAATCTGTTTGAGTTTCATCTACGACTTTTTTAACATGTTTAGCGACCAAACCTCTTGCAGGAATCGAAGGCGGTAAATACTCATAAGGATCAATCTCTTCATTCAACACCTCATTTGAAGGCTCATAGATACTTAAATCTGGTTCTTCTTCTTCTTGTGATTGTTCATGATTAATGTGTGCGTACGGAATATCTTCCAATTGACGTAACTTAATTAAGAATGGCAAAACCTCTCCATCTTTCATTTTCGTAGCATCAATCGGGTATTCGTAAGGTACAAAACCTCGTTTAGTGATTTTTAAGGTATATTTTTTTCCAGGTTTTACTTTAAATTTAAAGTTTCCTTGTTTATCCGAAAATTCTGTAAAATCATTATCAAACGATTTTAAAATTATTTTCGCTCCAGCTAAATATTGCTTTGTCACTAAGTTCATTACTTCACCACTAATCATAATTTGTTTATGACCTTTGCGGAAAGCAAAAATATCATCATCTGTACCCGAAAGTCGATTAGAGGCAAAATAACCCGTACGCTTATCAGGAGCGAAAATAATACTCATATCATCTTTCGGACTATTGATATTAGACCCCAAATTGACAGCATATTCAAACAGATTATCATCATTCATATGAGCTTCAAACAAATCAAATCCACCAAACCCAGGATGACCTTTTGATGAAAAATACAATTTCCCATCATTCGATACATATGGAAAAGCCTCTCTTTCAGCCGTATTTACACCAGCACCTAAGTTGGTTGGTAACATCCATTTTTCAACAACTTCCAGTTCACCTTTTTTATTTCTTTTTTTAATCTCTTTGCGATACGTCATATAAATATCCGTTTCGCCAAAACCACCAGGTTTATCTGTAATAAAATACAATGTATCACCTGTAAAACTCGCAGCAGGATGCATAAAGCTAAAATTCTCATTACAAATCGGTAACACTTGAGGCGTTTTCCAACCAGCAATCGTGCGTTCTGCTACATAGATTGCCATCGTATATTTATTTCCATTTTTGTTTGGAATATCGTTATTGCGAGAAAAATAGAAAAACTTGCCGTTGCCCGAAATCGAAGAAGGGCCAGAATTTTTATCTCTTTTATTGAATTTTTTTGAAAATGGTAATGGTTCATCACGGTAAATTTCGGCAGAATCTGCTTTCGCATAATAAATACTCGAAAACGAACGACCAGTCCATTCATATTCCATTTGTTTTTTTTCCACTTCTACATTATCAGAAACGAATAACAAACCATCATCATAAAACATTGGTGCATAATCATCACCTGCAGTGTTGAAAGTCATTCTACTCAATGTAATATCAGGAAAAATAGGACGTAAATCCTTCGCTTTTTCACAAGCACTTGCCATCGTAATCGCTCTGGTATCTTTAGGATTTTGTTCATCATACTTTAAGAACCATGCCTTGGCTTCATCGTATTTTCCATTCGCCATCAATGCTTCACCATAATAATAGAAGGTAATTATTCTTGCCTTTTTATCCGTTACAATATCAGCATATAACAATTCTGCATCGTCCATTTGATTTAACATACGATAGCTATACGCTAATTTTGTTCTTAATGCCAAAGTATGTTTACCTTTGATAGAAATTGCTTCTTGATATAGTGGAATTGCTTTATGATATTTCATGCTTTTGTAGTAAGCATCAGCTTTGTTAACGATTTTGTCCAATTTTTTTTGTCCAAAACAACTTAATACCAGAAAGCTTAATAGAAGGGTGAGTAAAATTTGTTTCATGGCAATGACTTTTAATAATTAACTCTAATAGGTGAAATTTGGGCTATTTATCTTTAGTAGTGATATTATATTTTTTTAGATAAATAGCTTACTATATTCAATTTTAATGATAGACACATTATGATTAAATTCAATATTTATACCAATTAGAGTATGATGCTTTAAATATTTTGTAGTGATACTAAATCAATTACAATTTAAAAATAAAGTTAATGCGTTTTTGATTAATAGTCAATAGTGTAGGTTGTTTAAAACCAAATTTTTACATATCTATAATTTAAAAATATTTATTACCTATATTTTTCAAACTTTTTTTATAAATTTAGTTTTCACGAATTGATTAATTTACCATGTTATGAAGTTAAACCTCTTTCTAATTCTGTTTTTAGCACTTCCATATTTAATAATTGCACAAAACGGAAATTCTATATCATCAGGAGCAAAAGGAGCAGCAATGGCAAATACTTCTGTTACTTTTCAAGATGTTTTTGCGCTCACAAAAAATCAAGCAGGAATTGCTTTCTTAAACCAAGCAAGTGTCGGTGTATTAGGTGAACAACGATTTTTGAATAACGATATTCGACACACTGGCTTAGTCGCAGCAATGCCTTCGGGTTTTGGTTCGTTTGGTGTTTTAGTACAATCATTTGGTTTTGATTCCTATAACGAACAAAAAATAGGTTTGGCTTATGGTCGAAAATTAGCCAAAAACTTCGCTGTCGGTATTCAGTTCGATTATCTTAATACTCGAATTCCTGAATACGGTAATCAAGGTACAATTACTTTTGAAGGTGGAATACAAGCAGAAGTATTAGAAAATTTCTGGCTCGGTGCATCTGTTTTTAATCCGATTCGCACACAAGAACAAGATTCTATTGGCGTTGTCAATACAACAAAATTTAACTTTGGATTCTCTTACCTTTTTTCTGAAAAAATTCTTCTGGCTGCTGAGGTTGAGAAAGATTTTCAAGAAAATGCTGCGGTAAAAGTCGGTTTAGATTATCGAATCATTGAACCAGTTTCATTGCGTTTAGGCATCAGTACAGCACCAACTCTAAACAGTTTTGGAATTGGTATTCATCTAAAACAAATTCGCTTAGATTTCGCAGCGTCTTATCACCAAATATTAGGCTTCACTCCAACTTTTTCCATGAATTACAACTTTGGAAAAAATTCAAAAAAATAATTAATGAAAGAATCAACAAATAGTTGGAAAGCATTTCAAAAGTGCCTCTTAACTTACAAACATAAAATTCTTTGTTTTCTTTTGTGTCTTTTGTGGTTCAACATAAACGCACAAATTGAGGAAGAAAACACTGGAAACACTGAAAATCAAATCATTATAGAAGATGCGATTGATCAAGCTGGAGAAGAAGGGGATTTTAATTTTGATACACAATTTGAAAACCTAACGGCTTACGCCAAAAATCCATTGAACCTTAATCGAGCGAATGAAGATGACTTAACAGCGTTCGGTTTATTGAATCCTATTCAGATTCAAAGTTTGATTCAGTACCGAAATGACTTAGGAAATCTACTCTCTATTTACGAACTACAAGCCATTCCAAATTTTGATTTAAATACCATCAATCGAATTTTATCATACGTTTCGGTTGGAAATGAGTTGATTGGAAAAGAAGATTTTAAAGGTAGATTGATTGGTGGAGAAAATACGATTTTTACCCGTTTTCGACGAGTGTTAGAAGAGCAAGAAGGTTATAAAACAGATGCAGATAATGCTTATTTAGGTAATAGAAACCAATATTATTTTCGCTATCGCTACAATTATGATACACGATTGAGTTATGGAATTACCTTAGAAAAAGATGCTGGCGAAGAGTTTTTTACTGGCTCAAATCGACAAGGTTTTGATTATATGTCTGCACATTTTTATGCTCGTGATTTATCTAAAAACGTCAAAGCGATTGCACTTGGAGATTTTCAAGCGAGTTTGGGACAAGGTTTAACGATTTGGTCAGGTTTCGGTTTTGGGAAAAGTGCTTCGGTGCTAAATACAAAGCGTCAAGCGATTCCGATTCGAGCCTACACTTCTGTGAATGAAAATGCGTTTTTGCGAGGTATTGGTACAACCTTACAATTTGGTGAGATAAAATTGACGCTTTTTGGTTCGTATCGAAACTTAGATGCGAATGTCAGTCAAGTTGATACAACCAATTTTGAAGAAGAAATACAAGCCGTTTCTGCTTTTCAAATTTCTGGTTTTCACCGAAATCCTAACGAGATTCAAGATGAAAAATCACTTGGTCAAACACTGTTTGGAGGAAGTCTATCCTATAATTTAAAAAGAGGTAAAATCACGCTCAACGCAGTTAATACTCAATATGATGCCAAAATAGAAGTGGATGATATTCCAGTAAATTTGTACCGATTTTCGGGCGAAAGCCTGACAAATGTTAGTGTAGATTATGATTATACTTTTCGAAATATTCACTTTTTTGGAGAAACGGCAATGAGTGATAATTTAGGTGTTGCGACTTTAAACAGCGTTTTGATTTCGACAGGAAAAAATATTGATTTTACGATTCTACACCGACACTTTCAACCGGAGTTTCAAACGATTGCAGGAAATGTATTTGCGGAAAGCGGAAGTGTAAATAACGAAAGTGGTTTGTATTTTGGTGTTCAATGTTATTTTAATCGAGAGTGGAAAGCATCAGCTTATTTTGATTCATGGACACACAATTGGCTGAAATTCAACATCGAAGCACCTTCGACAGGTTCAGAGTATTTGGTTCAATTGAATTATCGACCTGCTCGTTATACCGAAATGTATTTGCGTTTTCGCAATGAAGTCAAAGAACGAAATGCAACCGTTGATTCGCCGATTGATTATCTTGTTCCTAATGAAAGAACACAGTTACGATTTCATTTAAGTAGCCGAATCAATAATTCGTTAACTATCAAAAGTAGAGTAGAAGTGAGTCGGTTTGATAATGGAATTGATGACGCAGAATTAGGATTTTTGGTCTATCAAGATTTAGCTTATAACTTTGGTAACTTCAAGTTTTCGACACGTTTTGCCTTATTTGATACAGAATCGTTTAACGCCAGAATCTTTGCTTACGAAAGTGATTTGTTATTTAATTTTTCTGTCCCAGCATATTATTATCAAGGTAGTCGATTTTATTTAAATTGTCGTTATCGAGTATCAAGAGCCGTGATGTTAGAGGCTCGTTTTGCACGTACAACGTTTTATAATCGTGAAACAGTTGGAACAGCTTTAGAAGAAATTGATGGTAACAAACGGTCAGAAATAAAACTACAGGCAAGAATTCGATTTTGATGAAAAATAAAAGAATTCTTTTCAAAGAAAAACCCGTAAAAATACTTGTTTTTATGTTAAAAATGAAGGTAGAATTGTATCTAAAACTTTATTGTTATATTTTAGAAAATAATTTTTAAGGAGAGAATTGAAAATTATTTTTTGAAATATAAACAATTTTACCATGAAATCAAAAAATAACAAATCCGAAGTTTTTACAATTTTCCTACGTCTTTCTTTCAGAAGTTTTCTGTATGTATGATATTTAGTAGTATAAATTTATCAGCACAAATTGCTTTTCCGCCTGATTTTTTGGATTGGCAAGAAGATCCTGCTTTATTCTATAAAAATAAAGGTCAAATCAAAAATGATATGGGAAAGGTTGAGCATAACATTAAATATTATACAACTGGTTTTAGTCCGAATGTTTATTTACAAGAAGAAGGTAAAATGAGCTTTGTTCAAGTACAACAAGGGCAAGAAAATCTTCCTGATACATTGAATCGGATTGATATGCAGTTAACAGGTAATGTATTACCTGATATTCAGTTAAATCAAGCTGGAGAAAGTGCCGATTATCGGAACTATTACTTACCACATTGTTCAAGTGGTGCGACCTATTGTCATGCTTATCAGCGGTTACGGTACAAAGAGGTATATAAAAACATTGATGTAGATGTTCGAGCATCAAAAGAATGGGCAAAGTTTTATTTTGTAATCAAACCTGGTGGTAATCCGAGTGATATTGAGTTTCAGTTTACAGGGCAAGATTCAGAAAATATTGATCCTTATCTGATTGAATTATTTTATGGGACAGAACAACTTGAGATACCAAATGCTATTGCTTATGAAGTTGGAGGTGGAAATATGACAATACTGCCCTGGACACCCATTTTTATAAATTTAGGTAATGGTAAGGTTGGTTTCTCGTTAGGAAGTTATAATACGAATAAAAGGCTGGTGATTCAGATGAGTCCGCCGATGCCAAGTATGCCGCCAAATAATCTACAAAATATCAACTGGACAACACACATAGGAGGATTTGATACTTACAATGACTACACGACAGATGTAAAAACAGATAACTCAGGCAATATTTATATTACTGGAACTTCCTCTACTTCGATTGATTTTCCATCCAATTATCAAGCTACATTTAATGGAAGTTTTAATGGAGATGGTTATACAGCCAAGTTTAATTCAAATGGAGAGATATTATGGTATAGTGTATTTGGTAGTTATGGAGAGGATTTAGGAGAAAAAATGGTCGTAACACCTGGAGAAAAAGTTATTGTAGCAGGTCATACAAATGACTTAGGTTATACGCCTCAGTGTCCTCCGAATACTTATTGTGATAGTTTTGGTGTGAATAACATTCCTTTACTATCTGTAGGAACAAATGATATTTTTCTGTTTAGATTTGATGCTGATGGTACATTTAATCAAAGTACAGGTTGGATGACTTATATTGGAAGTGATACCGCACATGACTATGTTTCTGATTTGATTCTTTCTCCTTTAGGACAAGTTTATCTGATAGGTAAAACAGAAGGTGCGAATTATCCAACAGTAAATCCTGGCGGGAGTGCTTATTTTGATGGTGTGAAAGGAACAGTACCGTTCAGTAACGGTTTTCCTCTGTCCACAGGTTTTATTTCTGAATTTGATACGGTTGGGGTTTTAAATTGGTCAACGTTTTTTGGTATTGGAAATAATGAATCTACCATAAATGGTGCAGGTGCTGACCAATATAATAATTTATTTATTTGGGGTAAATCTGGTGGTGCAACGGCTTATTTAGGTTGTGATGCACCTACAAGTAATGCTCAAATCCCTATTTGCGACCCAAGTTTAAGTAATGACTTTGTTCAAACAGTAACAGGAGATGGTTTTATTGCAAAATTTACCAATCGAGGTTTAGTTTGGTCAACCTTTTTTAATGGTATTCCTGAAAAAGGAACAGTGATAAGCGTAGAAAACGATGCTCGACTATACTTAGCAGGAAATCAAGCCGCAAATAATAGTATAAGTTCTACTATTCCAAACAATTCAACTGATTTTCCACTTTATAATTCAGAAAATGGATTATATCAAGATAACACACACAATGGACAAGGTGATATATTTTTAGCCAAGTTTAATGGTGCAAATCAATTAGTTTGGTCAACCTATTTTGGAGGTGCGGATAATGATGTTATCAATGATATTACTGTTAGAAATGATAGATGGATATATTTTACAGGACGAACGTATAGTACTGATTTCCCTACACAACAAGGTCCTGGTACATGGATGCAAAGTCACGATTTTTTTAACGGCGATGGAGATGCTTTTATAAGTGTATTTGACCAAAACTTAGCCTTGAGTTGGTCAACTTATTTAGGTGGAAGTGCAGGCGGAACATTTACACAGACACAAGAACAAGGACTTGGTGTTGACATTTATAATGATAATTTACACGTTGTTGGAGCGACTAATACTTATTTTTTTCCTGTTGCTTGTGCTGCACCACAATATTGTCGCTCTCCTTTTAATAGTGCTGAAATGGATGACGGCTTTATTTTTCAGTTTGATGTAAGTCTTTTACCTACATCAACACAAAATAGATTGATTCAAGAGAATTATGATTTAACAATTTATCCAAATCCTACCAATGGTATTTTACAATTAACATCTGATAAAATAATTAATGATGCTGATATATTGATTTACAATCAATTAGGACAACTACTTTATCAACAACAAGGTGTTACTATTTATGAGATACCAACTCAATTAAATTTAAACCTTTTGGAAAAAGGGATTTATATTTTACAAATAAGAAGTGAAATAGGTAGCACTCAACACATCAAATTTATTAAACAGTAGGAAAATTATTTATTAATAAGGTAGTTTAGTATTGTATCAAAATATGCAATACTAAGCTGCCTTTTATACTTTTGGATAATGCGAATAATCATTATAATCATCATATTATTTTTTCAAATACAGATTACTATTGGACAATCTTGGGAACAAATGGGATTTGGATTAAATCAGAATATAAGAACAATGCAAGTAGATTCAATTAATAATCGATTATTTGTTGGAGGAGCTTTTGTATTGGCAGATAGCAATATAGTTGGTTGTATGGCACAATGGGATAGTACAGGTTGGAGTAATATGCAGTATGGTAATATGAATAGTATGTTTTCAAATTGTGGACAACTTTTAAATATGACCATACATCAAAATAACTTACATGTAGTTGCAGCCTTTCATCAATATAATCAAGTCAAATTATTAGGTCGATGGAACGGTACAAGTTGGGATTCATTGTCAGCAATTACGGGTACTTGTAGAGGTTTATATAGTTATGGAGATACTTTGTATGTTTTAGGAGAAAATTTAACAACAGATTCATTCTCCAATCAACGAATTTTAGGCTGGGATGGAACACAATGGTTTTCTGTAATAAATGAATCTTTTGCCTCAGGATGGATTATAACAGCACATTGGTATAAAGGTAAATTTTATATCGGAGGAACGTTTAAAACAAGTAGTGGAATAGAAGCTTTTGCTGTAGTAAATGGACAAACGTTACAAGCAGTAGGAAGCGGTTTTGCTGGTGGCTGGACAGCAGTAGGAGATTTAGTGATATATCAAGACGATTTATATGTTGGGGGAGATTTCAGTAAAGCAGCGGGGAATCCAGGTAATAATATTGCCCGATGGAATGGAAATCAATGGTTTGATGTAGGCAATGGAACAGGAGGTGTTAATTTTCCAAGTGTTTTAGATATGGATATTCATAATGGATATTTGTATGTATGCGGAAGTTTTAAAACCGCAGGTGATATTCCTGCGGAGAAAATTGCTCGGTGGAATGGACAAAATTGGTGTGGTTTGGGCAGTAATATACAAGGTACTGTTACAAATATTGAGTTTTACCAAGATACATTGATAGCTGGATTACTTTATGGAAATATTGATGGAATAAACTACAACTATATTGCTAAATGGAATAGAGGTGATTATGTCGATACCTGTACTAATTTGATTGATAATACGGATGAAGTTTGGCAAGATGCTGAAGATGATTATAGTTTAACAATTTATCCAAATCCTACAAGCGACTATCTCCAAATCACCACCCAGAAACCACTCAACGAAGTTCAACTTTACAACACACTTGGTCAGCAAGTCTATCAGCAGCAAGGCTTACAACAAGAGCAAGTACAGATAGATGTCAGTCATTTACCAAAAGGAATGTATATTGTGCGAGTGCGACAAGGAGAAGTTTGGGGAAGTGAGCAGGTGGTGATTCAGTAGACTATAATAAGAAAAAGGCTTTTCGACCGAAGTCGAAAAGCCTTTCAATAAATCTAAACTTTATAATTACTTCTGCTCTGCTTTTTTGCTGGCACAAGTTTTTTTACAAGTTTTAGAACATTCTTTTTTAGCACTTGTTCCAGCTGCTTTTGTTGGAGCGTCTTTTACAGATGCTTTCATAGCAGTACCTTTAGCTTTTTTAGAAGCACAAGTTTTTGCACAATCTTTCTTAGCCGAAGCAGAAGGTTTTCTATCCGCAACATTTACTGCTTTATTTGGAGCATCTGTTACAGTTGCTTTCATTGCAGTCGCTTTTTTAGCCGTACAAGTTTTAGAACATTCTTTTTTATCTGCTTTCGCAGAAACAGAAGTTGCTTTTGCATCAGCAGATTTAGCAGCAGATTTTTGGCATTGAGCGTTCGCAGTACCAATAGCTACGAATCCAACTAACGCAAATAACATCAATAACTTTTTCATAAAATAAAAACTTTAGAAGATTATTAATTTTAATAACATCATAAAAATATAAAAAACCCATTATCCTGCCAATTGTAATAATGTTAATGTCGTATGTTTAACTTTTATTTAGGATTTGTAGAACATGACATTTTTTTGATTTAATTGTATTTGATGAGTATATTCTAAGGCAAATTATACCTTTTCTGATTACTTGATTCATCAACCCTTTCTTGACCAATAAAAGCCCAGCATTAATCCCGCAATCATATCCCAAATTCCCCACCAAGCGGTGATAACCGCCATTCCGCCTAATTCTGAGAAGAATTGAAAAACGATAACTAAGCCTAAACCAGCATTTTGAATACCTGTTTCGATGGTTAAAGTACGCTTTGTCGGTGTATCAAACTTAAACAAATGACCAATACTATAACCTGTTAATAACGCCAAAGCATTGTGAGCGAATACGATTAAAAATATGATACCAATATATTGAATAAAATATGCTCCATTTTTTAATAATGCAAATACAATGAAAGTAGCGAAGATTAGTAGAGATAAGATTTTAATCGGTTTGATTAGCTTTTCTGTTAATTTGGGCAGCTTATACTTAAAGATTAAACCAATAATCAATGGCACACCTAAAAGTGTAAAAACAGTACCGAGTAGCTCCATAAATGATACATCGACTTTTTTTAATAAGGAAACTGTATCAGGATATAAACCTGCCCAAAGTGCAAAATTGATAGGCACTAAAAATGCAGCGATTGAGGTAGCAATGGCTGTCAGTGTTATGGATAAAGCGACATTTGCTTTACCATAAGAGGAAATAAAATTGGAAATATTTCCGCCAGGACAAGCAGCGATTAAAAATAATCCTAATGCGACACTTGGAATCGGTTGAACTATCCAAACAAAAATATAAGTAACTAATGGTAATGCTAAAAACTGTGAGAAAAAACCAACGATTACCAATTTAGGCATTTGCATCAATCGCTTGAAGTCCTCTAATGATAAACCTAAAGCGACTCCAAACATAATAAACCCTAAACTGATGTTCATTATCATCATGGTGTTATTATCAAAATTCAGTTGTACACTATCTAATTCTTGCATAATGGAGGAGTTGAATATAATTCAAAAAGAAGTTATAATATTCAGAATAAATGTAAGATAATCAAAAGTAGGAATAAATAATTGATAATATAATATCGTTTAGATTTCATTCAAATAGCCGCTTATTGTCAAAGGATTGTAGGAATCATATTTTTTTAAATTAATATTTGAATGATTTCTTATATATTTGTTACACAAGTGCCACAAATAAGGAAATTGAATATCTAAGACTATATATTTATTTGGTCAAAAATCCATAAAAATAACCAAATAGGATATTCTTACGGGTTTAAACTGATTTTATTAAAAAATATTCACTACTATTAAGTTTAGTAAATTATACCATTTGCCAGTTTCCAAAAAATAAGTGTCTGATACAAATTCCTCTTTGCTGTTAAGAGTAAGTTAATAATCATTGTATTTCTCTATTGATAATAAGTAAATTAGTCACTTTGATTATTAGACTTGTTAACCAATTAAAATCAATGGTTTTTGAATTTTTAGTAAAATAGAGTAATACAAAAATATTGACAAATTATGATTTTTAATAAAAAAAATTTGAATTACAATTTTCAATAAAAAAACCAGTGTCTAATATCTCATCCCGAGTATTTGGGACTAATAGCAAAGCGGTCTAACATCTCTATTACAATAGTCTAATGTACCAGTTGATGATTTTACCTTAAAAACAGTAGAAAAACTAACAATGAATACAGCTACCGAGAAAATGACAATTCGTTACCTATTGATAGGATTTATTTCGTTAATGATGACTTCGATGATGTTCGGTCAAGGTCAGGTTATTGTAGCAGGAACAATTAAACATTCTGAATATTTTTTAGCCAATATCACTTTTTTCAAAGATCACCTTCAACAACAAGAAGAATTTGTAGGCGGTATATTAGACGAGGAAGAAGTATTTAATGTACAGTTCAAAATTCCTCGACCATCTTTAGTTCGATTAGAACATGGTAATAATGAATTAGAACTATACTTAGAACCTGGTGATAGTATTTATATTAATTTTGATAATTGGGATATGGAAGGTACGTTGGAAATTAGTGGAATGAAACGTGTCGAACAACAAAATAAATATCTACTTGATATTGCTAAAGAAATGTATCCTTATTTATCAGGCAATAATGCTATGCATTTTTTTAGAGATTTGAATGAAGAGGAATATCAAACTCATGCAGAAGAACTCAAACGAAAACAGGAACGATTCTTAAAAACATATCAACGAGAAACTGCTTTTTCATCCTCTTTCTTGAATTATGTGAGATGCGAAATAGAATATACTTGGGCAGCTTCTTTATTAAATTATCCTGCATATCATCAGTTTTTTAATAATCAAGAAAATCCGATGATTATGTCTGAAAAGTTTTATCGTTTTTTACGAAAGGTGAATTATTTAAATCTATATGATTTAAATTCAAATGCGTATCGTGATTTTTTAGATGCTTTTGTGAATCATAAAATGGAAAACTTGCCTCAAGCAGCGAATGTATTACATCGTTATTTTTATAAAAATAGAATTAAAATAATACATGATAACTTGAACGGTGATGCGTTGAACTATATGTTAGCACAAACTTTTATTAGTGCTTATCAACGAGGTGAATTGTATGAATTAGCCAAAGATGTAGAAGATTTTTTAATGTCTAATGCATTGGAAAGCTATAAAGATGTGGTGGATAGTTTATATAAAATCGCCAGTACATTACGTCCTGGCCAAATCGCTCCTAATTTTGAATTAGAAACACTTGATGGCGGTTCTATGTCTTTTAGTGACTTGAAGGGAAAAGTGATTTATGTTGATTTTTGGGCAACATGGTGTGGACCGTGTAAGAAAGAAATGGAACATTCAAAAAAACTTAAAGAACAGTTCCGAAATGAAGATGTTGTTTTTGTTTATATCTCTTTAGACGATACTAAAGATAAAGATATGTGGCAATGGTTTGTCCGTCAAAACCAAATTGAAGGTATTCATTTGATGGCAAAAGGTGGATTTAATAGTGATATTGCGAAAGCATACAATGTAACGGGTGTTCCAACGTATTACTTAATTGATAAAAATGGGCAAATCGCCAGTAATACACCAAAACGCCCAAGTCAACCCGGATTGGCACAAGAAATTCAAGTAATCTTAGAGTTTATGGCTGATTGATAAAGGACAATCCCAAATAAAAGTGATTTGAATTTTTGGATAAGAATACTTTTTATGAAATGTTTATACATTATTTTATTAATGGGTTTTTCGTTCGCTTCTTCGGGACGGACTTTAGTATTAGATCATCCGCAACTTGAATTAGATACTATCCCTAAAGATAATATTGATTCATTGTTTGTTATTGAACAAGTGTTAGAACAAGTAATTTTTTTGCCTCCTTTAGAACAAAGTTTAAGCCCCTTTACTGATGATTCTACAAATTATATGGATGACAACGGACTTAAACAAGGAATCTGGTCAAGTAGAAGTGTAGATATTGGAAACTGTACGAACGCTACAAGTACGAATTATGGATATTACAAAGATGACAAACTAATCATGTCTTTTTCTATTAATCATGACAACAATGCTTGTTATCCAAGTCATAGTAATTTTCGCTGTACGTTATATGATAATAATAATCCAATTTGTTCTATCAATAATGTATTAACAGAAACATCAAGAAACGATTATTTATGGACATCAATCTTCGCTTCTAAGTCAAATAAAAACGTACCTTCCATTAATGATAGATATAATTTTACTAAAATCTTTTTTGAAGAGAATATTTCAAAAAAGAGAAGGAAGAAAATGAAATTTACGTATCAAGGCAAAAAAATACCTGGTGATTATTATGTCTATTGATGGTTATTTTGTATCTAAGTACTTGAATAGAAGTAAGCACGTAATTATAAGGAAGTTACTGAAACAAATTCCGCACAAGCTTTTTGTTCTACGATTTTAAAAAATGTGAGTGTAGCCAAGTGCAACAAAATTATTTGCAAAGTTTCCAAAACTTGTCAAGTCCGATTATCAATTTTTTAAACGTAAAATAAATGGTTCATTGACAATTTTTGCCACCACCGAGATTTCGGAGCAGGCAGAATACACGAATAAATATTATTCATTAATTTTTTGTTGAAAATTTGTTCATTTGTGGCTAAAAATAATTTAACAAATAATGTTTTGGCAAAATATATCAAAGCAATAGATATTTTTTTATAAAATTTGAATATTCCGTTTTTTTATCCATCAAAAAAATGGATATTTGTAATGGTTATCAAGTTATTAGGAACTTTTTAATCAAAATCTCCTTTTATTTATTAACTAAATCATTGTGGACTTGATTACAATTTATTATATTTGAACTGTTCACAATATATTTATTAACAAAATTTTTAAGATTGGCAAGAAGACAACGAAGATTTACTCCTCGAAAACGAGAACCCGAATTTAGAATCAACAGAAGAATTCGTGTACCAGAAGTACGTATTGTAGGTAATAACCTTGAAGAAATTAGCACCAAATATGGTCAAAAAATTGAATCAGGAGTTTATCCGACCAAACAAGCCCTAATTATCGCAGAAGCGGTAGAAATGGATTTAGTAGAAATTTCTGCAAAAGCGAAACCTCCTGTTGTACGAATTGTTGATTACAGCAAATTCCTCTACGAAAAGAAAAAGCGAGAAAAGGAAATTAAGAGTAATGCTCAAAAAACGGTTATCAAAGAGATTCGTTTTGGACCAAATACAGATGATCATGATTTTCAGTTCAAATTGCGTCATGCACGTAACTTTATTGAAGATGGTGCAAAAGTAAAAGCATTTGTACAGTTCCGTGGTCGTTCAATTGTTTTTAAAGAACGTGGTGAATTACTTTTATTAAGGTTTATCGAAGCATTAACAGATATTGGACAACCAGAAGCTTTACCAAAAATGGAAGGTCGTCGGATGTTTGTATTCGTAGCACCCAAAAAGATTAGTAAGAAAGCAGCTAAAGCGAAGGAAAAAGAAAAACAGGATAAAAAAGAGCAGAATCGTAAAAAATCTAAAGAACGTAAAAACTCTAAAAGTCCTGAGGTAGAAAATACTGAAAATGTAGAAACTCCTTCTGAAGAAACACCTTCTGAGGAAATACCTAAAGAAGAATAGTTTTTCAAAATATATTATAACTATCAAATCCGAATTAGATTAAGTTCTAATTCGGATTTTTTTTGCCTATATTAGTTAGAAATTACAACTCGATAAACCAAATTGATGAAAAATTTTAAAAATAAAGTTATTGCTATAACTGGTGCTGGTTCAGGTATTGGTCGTGAATTAGCAATACAGTTAGCGGCTCAAAAGGCTACACTTTCACTCAATGATTTTAATCCACAAAGCCTTGCTGAAACTGTTGATTTATTACAATTACCAAAAGAAAAAGTCAGTCAACATGTTTTTGATGTTGGTGACCAAAATGCTATCAAAAACTATATCGAAGACACTATTTCGATACATGGACAACTTGATGGAATCATTAATAACGCAGGAACTTCTCTCGGAAAGGTGAAAGTTATTGATATGGAATATGATGAAATTGATTTCCTTTTTAAAGTTAATCTTTGGGGTGTAATCTATGGTACAAAAGAAGCCTTACCATATTTAATTAATCGACCCGAAGCTTTTATTGCCAATGTATCGAGTGTTTTTGGATTGATTGGCGTTCCAACTCAATCAGCATATTGTATGACAAAATTTGCTGTCCGAGGATTCACAGAATCTTTGCGAATGGAAGTCGCAAAATATCCGAATTTGAAAATTTATCAAATTCATCCTGGAGGAATTGATACGAATATTATCAAAAATTCTAAAATTAGAACGAAACAAGAAAAATCGAAACTCGGACGAAATTTTAAGAAAAGTGCCATCACTTCTGCACCTAATGCTGCCAAAACAATTATCAAAGGCATTCAAAAAAATAAAACTCGAATTCTTATCGGTCGAGATGCACGATTAATTGATATTCTTGCTCGTTTATTTCCAAGTTTATATCAAAAATTTGTGATTCGCTCGTCCGCTGCTCGTCGGGCAGATTCTCTGAAAAAAGGAGAATTTAGTGATTAAACATGGTGTGTAAGATTTTCTATAATTGGTAAAAAAAATCTGCGTGAGATGATTGTTTTGGAAGGCAAAACGTAATATTTTCATTTTTAAATTTAATATCAGAGAAGCCTGAATAATAATTTAGAAAAAATCGGAACAAAGAAACTCGTAATTTTAGATACGGTTTTCCTGTAAAAATCAGACAAGCTGATTTGTGCTAATTTTTCGACAGGATAAACAGGATTTTACAGGATTTGGTAATTTTTGCCTTGCAAAAATCCTGTAAATCTTGTCTATCCTGTCAAAAAAGAAAAATTATGTCAGGCCAACTTTTTATAGAAAAACCGTTTAATTTTAGATTAGAAGTTTTAGTTTGACACAGATTTAACTCGGAAATAAGGCAAAAGAACAACTCATTTTTATTTTGAGTTGTTCTTTTGTGTTTAAAGACCATTTTAATGATAATTATTAAATCAAAAATAAGAAACCAATGAAACGAATCGCAATAGATATGGATGATGTGATGGCAGATACTTCGCAACGTAAAATAGATTGGTACGAAAGAGATTTTGGTATAAAACTGAATAAAGCTGACATCAAAGGAATGTATGTTACACATTATGTTCCGAAAGAACATTATCAACACGTCCGAGCATATTCAAAGCACAAAGATTTCTTTTGGGATTTAAAAATCATGCCTGAAAGTCAGCGAATTATAGAGGCTTTGACAGAAAAATATGAAGTATTTATTGTTTCTGCCGCAATGCCTTTTCCAAATTCTTACAATGCTAAATACGAATGGTTACGCCAACATTTTCCTTTTATTGATATTCGTAATGTTGTTTTTTGTGGACATAAATATATTATTGATGCTGATTATTTGATTGATGACCATGCGTATAATTTGGAATCTTTCAACGGAAAAGGTATTTTGTTCACTGCTCCACACAATACGGAAAAAACTGGTTTTGAACGTATGGACAACTGGTTTGATCTAGAGAATTATTTTTTATAAGTTATGGTTGTAACTTTTATTTACATATATTTGTTGTAAGAACATAAACAATTGAAACATTGATAAAAGTATATCATACTAACGAAGACAGAGGGGAAAAAACGAAAAAACCTGTTTTTGCAGAAGGTAATCATCAATGGCTTGGTGATGCTTTCTATTTTTGGCAGGATTATGAGTTTGCAGAAGAATGGGGATATAATCGTATTTGTAACAAATCGAAATATCGAAAAGGCGAATTCACTCACTTTGATATTTACGAAGCAAATCTCAATATTGATTTTCCATCGGATGAAGTAATAGATACTGTTTTTAATCAAGAAGATTATCGAAAGTTTCTCGAAAAATTAGAATGGTTTGCTGTGAAATATAAATCAGAATTTAGAACGAAACCAACTTTAGAGGAATTTAATGATTTTATTTACGATTTTGATTTATGGAAAGATATAAAAGCAATTCGATTTCAAGATTTACCAACAAAATCTAATCGAGATTATCTTAAAATAAAGAATTTTTATTACAAGAAAAGAATTCAAATTGCGGTATATGATATTTCAATTTTAAGTAGTTTTGAACATATCCAAAATTTAGAATGTAAAAAATAAGGTAAGATGGCTAAGTGGGAAAAATTAGATAATGAATTGTTAGGTGTTTTAGAAAATATGTCAAGTGAAACATGGCAGTTATGGCAAGCTAATCGAGAACGCAATAAAGCCTTACGATTAGAACAGCAAAAATTAGCGGCAGAACTGCACTTAAAACAGCTTGAACTTAAAGAACAAATCCAAGTGTTTTCGGAAGGCTTTGTCTATTGGAATGATTTGAAGTTAGAGGATATCTTCAATACAGGATCCAGTGATGTTAAAAACGCAGGTAATAACAATAATTATGCAATGGCTGCCTAAATTTATAAATTAATTATGGAAAAATATCAATTAGAATTACTTTCTTTTGAAATTCGAAAAGTTCTATTTGAAAGAAGTACAATGGAAAAATCTTTTAACTTTGAAACAAATGTAAAATTTGGAATTAAAAACATTTCTAAAACAGAAACTAATGAAGTCTTTTCTACTGCATTTATTGTAGAATTAAAAAATAGTACGATTCCCCAATCACCTTCTATACAAGTCGAAGCTGTAGGTTTCTTTGAAATACATGGAAATCCACCTAAAGAAGTAATTGAGAATTATAAAAATATTAGTTCCCCAACTATTGTATATCCATACATAAGAGCTTTCATTTCTAACCTTACTACTTCATCAGGCTTAAATTCAGTTATTTTACCAACTATTGCTTTTGCAGGTTAGGTCTTTTTGATTAAAATGAATAAATTTTTATCCTTCGATACAAGGCGGTTGATAATCCCTGAACGAACCATTTTTTTTGCTTTGCAAGGCGAACAAAAAAATGGACACGACTTTATAAAAAAAGCGTATCAGCAAGGTGTTCGTGAGTTTGTGGTGCAGCGAGGTTTTGATTATTCGGCTTTCGCCAATAGTCGATTTGTGGAAGTTGATGATGTGTTGGCTTATTTGCAAAAAGTAGCGTTAGAACATCGACAACAGTTTGACTTACAAACGATTGGAATAACAGGAAGTAATGGAAAAACGATTGTAAAAGAATGGTTGAATTACTTATTGTCAAAGAAAAATCCAACAAAAGTCGTTTGTAATCCGAAGTCTTATAACTCGCAAATCGGTGTTCCATTGTCTGTTTGGGAAATTCGGAAACAACACAAAATTGGGATTTTTGAAGCTGGTATTTCGACCGTTGGTGAGATGAAAAATTTAGCTCCTTTGATTGATTGTGAGATTGGAATTTTTACAAATATTGGTTCTGCTCATGATGAAGGTTTTGATAATCGAACGCAAAAAGTAGCGGAAAAAGCAATCTTATTTCAAAATGCGAAAATGATAATTTATAATTCGGATTTTGAAATAATTGATACGATAATTCGTCAAAAATATGCTCATAAAAAACTCGTCACTTGGTCATTTCAAAAGGAAACTTCGGACTTAATCATTACTAAAATTACGCATCAACGATTGACAAAAATCGAAGGTGTTTTTAATAATGAAAAGGTTTTTATTGAAATCCCGTATTCGGATAAAGCGTCAATAGAAAATGCGATTAATTGTTGGTTGACAATGTTGACTTTGGGTTATGTTACAAATGATTTACACGATGACTTTCGTCAATTGCCACACATTGCATTGCGTCTGGAGTTGAAACCAGCGGTGAATAATTCGACCTTGATTGACGATAGTTATAGTTTGGATTTGAACTCATTGACAATTGCTTTAGACTTTTTGATTCAGCAGCAAACGAATGCAAAACGAACCTTGATTCTTTCCGATATTTTGCAAAGTGGATTGGCGAAAGCCGATTTGTATCAAATGGTTGCGACTCGTTTGAATAGAAAAAAGATAAATCGACTAATCGGAATTGGTACAGAAATTCAAGCGATAAAACCGTTTTTGGATTCAACAATAGAAACGAAATTTTATAAATCAACGGCTTCCTTTTTACGCAATTTCAAATCTACTAATTTTCAAAACGAAAGTATTTTATTAAAAGGAGCAAGAATATTTGAATTTGAAAGAATAGCCAAAGCATTGGAACGACAACTGCATCAAGCGGTCTTGGAAGTCAACTTGAATGCGTTGGCGGACAACCTTCGAGTGTATCGCAGTTTTGTGAAACCGACGACTAAAATCATGGCAATGGTCAAGGCTTCTGCTTATGGAAGTGGAATCGGTGAAGTTGCTCGTTTTTTGGAATATCAGAACGTAGATTATTTGGGTGTTGCTTATACGGATGAAGGTATTGTGATACGAAATGCTGGTGTTCGGTTGCCTATTTTGGTGCTAAATCCTGACATTGGAACGTTTGAGAAATTGATTTTAAATCGTTTAGAACCAGAGATTTATAGTTTTGAACTATTGGATTCGTTCCTACAAAGTTTGGAAAATACTCGCCAACTTTATCCAGATTTGGATTTAAATAATTATCCGATTCATATCAAATTAGATACTGGAATGCGACGCTTAGGTTTTGAATTAAATGATTTGGAATTATTACAAAAACGATTAGAAAAATTAGACAATGTTCGTATAAAATCTATGTTTTCGCATCTTGCAGGGAGTGATGCAACAATTCATGATGCGTTTACAGAACATCAAATATCGACTTTTCAAGCAATGTGTCAAACGTTATTTAAAATATTGACTTACAAGCCATTGCAACATATTTTAAATTCAAGCGGTATTACACGATTTCCAAATGCTCAAATGAATATGGTTCGCTTAGGAATCGGTTTGTATGGTATAGATGCGCAACCTATTATTCAGCGAAAGCTGCAAAATGTAAGTACACTAAAAACAACAATTTCTCAAATAAAATACGTCAAAAAAGGCGAAACTATTGGTTACAATAGAGTAGGAGAGGCAACGAAAAATATCAAAACGGCAACTATTGGAATTGGTTATGCTGATGGTTTTGGTCGTGCGTTGAGTGATGGAGTCGGTGAAGTATTTTTGCATGGACAAACCGCAAAAGTTATCGGCAATGTCTGTATGGATATGACGATGATTGATATTACAGCAATCGAAGCGGCACAAGTTGGTGATGAAGTGGAGATTTTTGGTGAACATTTAACCGTTCAATCATTAGCCAAAAGGCTGAAAACTATTCCGTATGAAGTATTTACCAATATCTCGGAACGAGTAAAACGAGTTTATTTTCAAGAGTGAACGTACTGCCAAGTTGTACTTGGCAGTTGTCCAATTCGAGTTCAACTCGATTTTATTTCTTCTGTTGTAATAATCGTTTCGACATTTTGAAAAACGTCATTTCGGTAATCATTCCGACTAATTCTCCGCTATCTCGCACGACAGGCAAACAACCAATATTATTATCTTTGATAACTTTCATTGCGTCCATAAATGATGCTTTCAAGTTGATGGTAATTGGATTGGTAATCATAATATCTTTGACTAAAGTTACTGTACCTTTTTCATCAATTGGCGGGCGAACAAAACCTTTTAATAAGTTGGTTGAAGATACTAAACCTGTCAAAACACCTTTATCATCTTCGACAGCAACATAACGTAAATCTTTCCAATTCATAATATCAGCGACTAATTCCACTATATCGTCTTGTTCAACTGTGAAAATATCCGTTTCCATAAATTCTTCAACGGTGACATCTCCGATTTCGTAATCTTCCAAGGTTGATAATTCGGGAATTTCCCATTCATGAACGGGTAAACCGCTGGTTTGATTTTTTGTAATGGCATTTGTTAAAGCAGTAATAGCTTCATCTTTAGTCGTTTGTTTAGCAAATTTAGTATACGTTCTCAACATCCATCTTGCACCATTTGTATGTCTTTTGGCTCTTTCTTCAATTAAGCCTAAGTAGTTATCAATATCGCTGGAGTCGATATTTTGACGCTCTAAACCTGCTTTGGCAGTCGGAATCAGCTCTTCTCGAATCAAATCAACGGCAGAGATTTTCTTATCTTTTAGCCAAGTAAACTTACTATCAATACCAAATTTAGCAGCTTTCGTAAAGTTGTCACGAGCATCATCAAACGCCATATGTTCACGTATATCTTGGTATTGATGTGGAATTTCTGCCATTAGACCTAACCAAAATGCGGTATTCGCCATTTCGTCCATTACGGTTGGCCCAGCAGCGAAGACCCGATTTTCGATACGTAAATGTGGTTTTCCATTGTCCGAAATACCGAAGCAAGGGCGATTCCAACGATAAACCGTTGAGTTGTGAACATTTAAGGCTCGTAATCTTGGAACTCGACCATTTCTGATTTCTTCTAAGGCATTTTCTTGAATATCGGAAGCAATCAAAACACGAAAACGCATAATGTCTTCCTTATAGATTTCCATGATGGATTTATCTAACCAATCGTTGCCAAAAGTAACACGAGGACTTCTGTCACGTAAGTGATAGTAAGAGTTTCGAGTATCAATAGATTGTTGGAAGAGTGCGATTCTTGACTCGTGCCAAAGGCGTTTTTTGAATAAAATCGGAGAGTTTGCAGCGATTGCCATAACAGGTGCTGTAACGGCTTGAGCGATATTATACATTTTGGCAAATTCCTTTGGAGCAATTTGTAAATGCACCTGAAAACTTGTGTTACAAGCTTCCAAAAGCGGTGAATCATGCTTAATCAACAACTCATCAATTCCTTCAAATCTCAAATCATAATCCGTTCCACGCATTTCACGCAAAGCCGTCATTAAAGCTTTATAACGTTTTTTTGGTGTTAGGTTTTCAATGGCTAAATCGGATTTTCGTAATGTTGGTAAAATTCCAGTTAATAGAATTTCGGTATCAATTTCGTTGGCTTTTTCTTTGATAAGATTCAAATAACCTTTGAGTTCTTCTTCCATCAATCGTAAACTATCGCCTCCAAAAACACGAGGCGTAAGGTTACATTCTAAGTTGAATTGAGCTAATTCGGTCTCGACCCAGTTGTGTTCTTTCATTTTGTCCAACACTTCCATTGCCTTTAACGCTGGTTTGAATGCTTTGTCAACCAAACACATTTCTTGTTCTGCACCAATTCGGATAATATCATCTTCAAACCAATCATTCTCTAACATATATTCAAATGCCTGAACGTCTTGCAACAAATTTTTAATAAAATGTTGCATTTGCTTTTGGTCTTTGACCATCGAAACTCGCTGTTCTCCCATTATTTTTCGTTTTATTTTAGAATGTTCGAGTGTTGTAACAAACACTTGAGCATTTAAACATTTAAACACTCGAACAATTTAGTAATTTAACAGTATTTTTACTTTTTCAATCGTTGATTAAAGAAACGAACTATTTTAGAAAAATCAAATTTTTTATTGATATGCGAAATAAATTAGTAGGAATTGCGGTGTTGATGAGTTTATGTCTTTTTCAATGTAATCCTGATGATACTGTGCCAGGTTTTGAAATGACTTACTTTCGAGAATTTGAAATTTTTGCGGGTTTGAATACGTTTGACACACACGTTTTTCAGTTACCCAACTTTGATGCAGAATACGAATCATTCTTAAATAATAATGGTGTAACAACAGAACAAGTGACACAAATTGTCCCGAAAGCGTTCCGAATTACAAACGTCACCGGGAATATTACCTTTGAAGATTTGCAACGAGTGCGTTTATTTATGTCGAAAACAGATGGCACATTAGAACGAGAAATTGCTTTTTTAGAACCGATTCCGAATAATATTGGCTACCAAATAGATTTAGTACCAACATTACCTGATTCCAAAACGATTATGGAATCAGGTGAGTTTGATTTATTTTTGAAATTGAATTATCGCTCAATTCCTGCTCAATCTATTGATGCTCGAATTAGTGTTGTTTTTCAGGCGGTTACAGATTAATATTTCGGGTTGTGAGTTTGACGAATTGACCACCGAAATCTCGGTGGTTAATTCGTCAAACTCACAACCCGAAACTCGCAACAACAAATTTCAAAATTGAAACTCTTGCTCCCGAGGACTTGGGACAAGATTTCAGAACTTAGCAACTTTGGAGTACAAATTTTAAAAAGGATTAAATCGTGATTTAATATCTACAATATCTATTTTTTCAACTTTCTTTCCATCTGTATTAAAAAATGAAGAAGATTTGCGAGTTTTTCCTGCCGAAACTTCTATAAAACTTTGGTCAGAATAAACCGTTCCGTCGTTGCAAGTCGCTTCAATGACGTAATCAATGAGTAGATTTCGTTCACTATTATTATTAATTTCATAAAAATATGTCGTGAACGTGATTCCGTTTGATTCCCATTTATAAATATCCATTGTGACTTCTTCAGAGTCCGTTTGTGAACAACTTGAGATTGCTAAAATACTGATAATCAGTAGTAAATTGTAGAATGTTTTATTCATTGATGTTGTATGTTTTTAAAAATTATATCCAAATCGAAAAGCTAATTTTTTTGGATTGTTTGAGTGTAATTGTTTTTGAAAAAAATCAGGATTATTATCTAAAAAGTCATAATCATAATAAAAAATCGTATCTGGTTTTCTTAAATTCACGATTCGATAACCTAATGAAAATGAATATTGATTGAAATGATAAGTTAATTCGGGATAAACTTCAATTCCATGAATATCAAATAAAAAAATGCTTTCTAAAGTATTTGTTGCACTTTGAAAAAAACGAAATTGAGGAATATTATTTAAACCAAAACTTAAATCATCATTATATTGATAACTTATTCTAATTGGTGTTTCTAAGTTGTAAATTGTGTAATGTTTTGTACCAACATATTGTTCTGTACAGGGCGTTTGTGAAGTATAAGTTGGTGACCAACAATGATTTACACTAAGTCTTCCCCAAATATGTTCTCTTGAAAATCCTAATCCATTTTGAATCGCTACTTTATCTCCAATTTTCCACTTTTTGAATATCGTCAACCCGTGTTGAAGTACCAAATTACCACTTGTAATCAATGGTGAATTTGAATTATTCAACGTTGGTTGATGACGATGACTAAAACTTACTGTCCAGTTATTTTGAGCATAAAAAGTCGTTGAAATTAATAAAAACGTGAGGAGTAAAAATAGATTTTTCATTTGGTTGATTTTAGATTAAAATATGAGTTGATAACGATTTGATGTAAATCGACGTTGCTTAACTTTTAAAGATTTGAATTCTTGTTTTGTAATTTTTATTTTCAATAGTTCCATCTGTGAAATTTCCATCGGTAAACTCGCTAATGACTTGTAGCCAAAATAATTGAGCAGTTTGATTGTCTAATTGCTGTCGAATTTCCCATTTTCCTTGATAGGTTTTGAATAATTGGAAAGCCACTTTTCGACCGATTCCTTTTCGACGAAAGTCAGGTTTTATATAAAATTCAGCAATAGATTTATCTGCTTGAAAATCGTGATTCAAGATAAAATCATTGATTAAAACAAAGCCAATAATTCGATTATTCGATTGAATTATTAGAGGAGTTCTATTTTTTTCTATCCAATAATTATCAAAATATGGATAATCATCGTTAAGATTCATTTCGATTAAATATTCGGAAAGTAGATTTCGTAAGATAGGTTTTTTGTCGAGTTTGACTTTTGAGAATTGAATGTTCATAAGTGAAATTGTTTTTGTAAAACGTTGATTATGAATAGAAAAAGGTTGTGTCAAAAGTTAGTAAACGTATTTTTTCTGACTTTTGATACAACCTCTTTACAATCAAAAAACTTCTTAATGAACCGTAATGCCTACAATTGTAGCATCTTTAGAAATAGCACTTTTATCCAATTCATATTCCCAATGTCTATCACTTAATTCGTAATAAACATTTTTGTTGACATTTGTTGAAGTATAACCTTCTATTTCAGAACCATGCAATTCTGCATTTGGAAATTTTGCGTTGAAATCTGCGTAAGTCATTCCGATTTTTACACCATCTTCCGTCACGGCTTTTTCAGTTGTTATTGTAATACCTCCAACTAAACTTTCATCTTTATAATGAGAATCAATATGACCTAACTTTTCGCCATTTTCATCTTTGATTAAAAATACATCAAAATCTCCTTCACCAGTTTGCATTAGAAATTTTTCTAAATCACCGAATTTTTCACCGATTGTAAAACCGTAAAAACTATTGGTTGTCACCAAAAACGGATTCGCTTCTTGTTCTGCTTCTACCGCTTGAGGTTGCTGTATTTGTTGCGTTTGTTGAGATTCTTGTTCGGTTGAAGCACTATCATCACAACTCTGAAAGCCTACAATAACAAGGCAGAATATTAATACTTTGAAGGTTGTTTTCATTTGTTATAAGTTTATTTTTTTAATTGACAATTGACAATTGACAATTATTACAATTTAATCTCTTTTGGCAAAAACTGACTGGCATCTCCACCAGCACGAATAATTTCTCTAACAATCGTTGAGCTGACGTGAGAATATAAAGGAGAACTAATTAGAAAAACGGTTTCCAAACCATCGCCAATCATTGTATTTAATTGAGAAATGGTTTTTTCGTAATCAAAATCAGACGAATTTCGTAATCCTCGAAGCATAAATCCTGCATTGATACTTTGACAGAACTTTACGGTAAGTCCTTCATAATGAGCTATTTTTACACTCGGTTCATCTTTGAAAACTTCTTCTAACCATTCCAAACGTTGTTTTAAAGGAAATAAATATTGCTTTTTAGAATTAACACCAATTGCGACTACGATTTCATCAAATAACGGTAATGCACGATTAATTAATTCTAAGTGTCCAGTAGTAATAGGATCGAATGAACCTGGAAAAACGGCTATTTTTTTCATTGGTTTTTAGTGATTAGTTTTTGAATTACAGCGAATTATTTATTTTTCGTTGTTTTCTACTTTTGCTTCATTTGTAAAAATGCTAAAAATCGTTTTGCCATAATTTCTTACTTGACTTAGGTTTGGATGATTTTTGAAATTATGATTTGGATTATGTTCTAATACAAACCAGCCTTCCGCTTTTAGCATGCTTTTCTCAAAAATCAAATCAGGAATACTATCCAAACTTCCCAAACCATAAGGTGGACCAGCAAAAATATAATCCCATTGACTATGAGCAGTTTCTATAAATTTGAAAACATCCGCTTTGATAATCGTCATTTTGTCTTCAATATCCAGTTTTTTAGCGGTTTCCTTCGCAAATCGCACACAACCACCAAATTTATCTACATAAGTAGCATCTTCACAACCTCTTGATATAAATTCATAACTATGATTTCCTGTACCACCAAAAAGGTCTAAAACTCTTAATTCATCGAAATAAAAGTTATTATTAATGACATTAAATAATCCTTCTTTTGCAAAATCAGTTGTTGGTCTTGTTGGCCAATTTTTGGCTGGTGGAAAAAACTTTCTTCCCTTAAATTTTCCTGCTATTATTCTCATTTATATAAGTAGTAGATAATAGGTAATAAGTAATAGGTAAAAATAAGATTGTTAAAATTCACTACTTATTACCTATTACTTACTACTTATTACTTAATCTGGTTCACTCCATTTTATCATTTCTTTCTTGAACTTTTGGACTTGTTTTTCATTTCCTAAAACGATGATTTTCATTCCGGATTGAATGATAGAATCTGCTGATGGATTGATGGTATAATTACCATTTATATCACGAAGTCCTATTACGTTCACTCCTGTTCGACCTCGAATATTGAGACTTTTGATAGATTTTCCTAAGTATTCGTAACCGATAGAATCCGTTTCGATTTCTTCAAACTGAATTTGGGCAGAACCCATATTTGAAATCAGTGTAAAAAATTCAACAACTTCGGGTTTGCGAACTAAAGTCGCCATATAAAATCCACCTAATCGTTCAGGAACAACGACTTGATCTGCTCCAGCACGTTTTAACTTTTTCTCTGTAATTTTTTCAACCGCACGACTAATGATGTTTAGTTTGTGATTGAGTTGTCGGGCAGAAAGCGTGATAAAAACATTTTCTGCATCTTCGCCAGTTGTTACGATTAACGATTTTGCATTATTAATACCAGCTTCTTTAAGAATTTGATCATGTGTCGCATCACCTTCTAAGAATAGAAAGTCATCTTGCAAACGCAATTCATTGATTTTTTCTTTACTATTTTCAATCACGACAAAAGGAACATTATTTTTCATAAATTCCTGTGTGATTTCTTGTCCATGGCGACCAAATCCACATATTATCGTGTGGTCACGTAGTTCCTGAATTTTTTGATACACTCGATAATCTTTTAAATATTTTTGTAATTCACCATCTAAAATAAAAGAAGTTACGGTAGAAATTGCATAAGCAGCAACTCCCATATTAAGAATAATCAAAATGGATGCAAACAACCTTCCTATTTCAGATAAACTTTTTACTTCGCCATAACCAACCGTCGAAATCGTAATGATTTCCATGTAAAAGGCTTCCGAAAATGTATAACCTTCAATTATCATAAATCCAGCTATACCGAATATAACGACACCTAATAATGCCAATAAGGAAGAGTTAAAACGTCGAAGATATCGAGCCGTTTTTTCAAATCTTAATGCTTCGTAAAACTGGAGTTTAATCATATTTATTCAGTATTTAGTTATAATGAATTTAGACAATGATGACTTTCATGCGATTGTCATACCAAAATACTTTCTCAATATAGCTAAATAAATTTTACAAGAAAAAACCTTAATCATCAATAACAGATTGCCAAAGTCCATCTTTTACTGGAACATCAGCTTCAATTATAACTTCTTGATTATTAAACGGATGAATAAATACTAACTTTCGAGCGTGCAAATGAATCGAACGATCTTGATTCTTACGTTTCGCACCATACTTTACATCGCCTTTAATTGGTGAACCGATAGCTGCTAATTGCGAACGAATTTGATGATAACGACCAGTTTCTAATTCAATTTCCAATAAATGATAATTATCTAAACTTTTTAAAAGTTTGTAATTCAAAACCGATTTTTTACCACCTTTTGAGTCATCATTATAGACTAATGATTTCTTACTTTTTGAGCCTTTTTTTAGATAATGCATCAATGTTCCATTATCCGTTTCGGGTTTGTTTTTAACCATTGCCCAGTAGTTTTTCTGAACTTTATCATTTTGAAATAAAGTAGAAAACTTACCCGCAGAATTAGAAGTTTTGGCTAACAATAAAATGCCGCTTGCTGGTCGATCTAATCTATTCACAATATAAACTCGTCTACTCAAGTGACGTGCTACAATATCTAATGCCGAACGATCATTTGTTTGGTCAGGTTGTGTCGGCAAACCAGCAGGTTTATTGACAATAATACAATTTGCATCTTCGTGTAATATTTGTAGCATTTTGATTATCAATTTATTATAAAATAATAAACCTATAAGGTTTTAAGTAACCTTATAGGTTTTGAGGATAAAATTTCCCACAAAGATATATGAAAATATACTCGAAATCTACTTTTTAGTAGGAATTTCTATTCGTTGAGCATCTTTCTCATAATGCACGACCATATTGATATACATTACTCTGGATACTCGAAAAACCCATACAAACATCAACGACATGATAACAATTAAAAGAATCATCGCTTTCGCAATCGACACCTCAAACCCAAAAACCAAACCTAATACAAGTCCTAAAGAGAAAAAGCCTGTCCAGATATATGAAATAAACATTGCACCATAATAAAATCCTGGTTCAGGCATAAAGTTTTGATTACAATGTGGACATCTATCGTGCATCTCAAAGGGTTCTTTGAATGAAAAAGTTGCTGTCGGATACATATCGCCTTCATGACAACGAGGACATTGTAAGTTAGCAATACTGTACGCTTTTTGTCCTTTTTTGAAAATTCCCATTTTTACAAGTAATAAGTATAAAGTAATAGATAAGGAACAATTCAATAATAAATTTACATTTTCTAACTTGTTATTTTTCCTTTCTTCTTCGTTGAAAAGCCTCGTCGATACAAAGGTATCGCCTACGTTTTTCGCCTTGAATAAAGAAAAAATTACTGCGTCATAAAACGCAA
>JBGCFH010000072.1:0-6772 GCA_045106825.1 Saprospiraceae bacterium
AAAAACCCAATTCTTTAGATGCAAAAATGCTAAGAAGCACTTGATTTTTAAACTTTCGAGTATTACTCGACTATACAACATCTATAAAATCGGGTTTTTAACCCGATTAAACGAACAATTTTATAGAAGCTGAGTAGTTACTATTTTTCTGTGTAATCTGTGGCAGTATATAGTCTACAAAAAACTATCTTCCGCTTCTTCAATCGCTTGCTCGTAAGTTAGTTTGCCTTCTAAGAAATAGTCCAAAATATTAAATGATTCATTCGCACAAACCCAATTTTCGTCTATCATATCCGTAATCGTTTCATCAGGAATTTGTGTTACTGGAGCTGGTAATTCTGTTCGTAAAGCAACAATTCCGATAGATTCGACAAGTAGTAATTTACCATAATTTAGATGAATATTCAAACCATTGAATAAACGATAGATTTCGCCATATTTTTCTTTTGAAATAGCTTTATCGTAAGTTGTTACGGTGTGTAAATAATCTTCGCCCACAACAATCGAACATTCATAAGATTTTCCTGTCAAATCACTTTCGTGTGTCAACGTAAATATAGAATCCTCTTCTTTCTCGTAAGCAATTTCCAACATTTCTAAGTGATCCGTAATCACTTCTTCCACAACAAGTTC
Source organism: Saprospiraceae bacterium (assembly GCA_045106825.1). GTDB lineage: Bacteria > Bacteroidota > Bacteroidia > Chitinophagales > Saprospiraceae > CAWVWD01. Next base: position 634 of record JBGCFH010000072.1, read on the forward strand.
CGCATCATCAAAATCATCCGCTTCCTCCTCCTCTACTCCACCAAACATTCCCATCATTTGGTTCATTGACTCCGAAATAGCATCTTGAAAATCTGCTTCATTGCCAAACATTTTGGATAATATATTACCCATCGGATTGTCTTTATCCATAAGTTGGTCTTTTGCTTGATCGAATATTTGTGACAATTCATCGGTTGAAAAATCGTTTTCTTCCACATCCTTCACAAAATCATCAATCAAACCTTGTTGAGAAACGAAGTGTAATGATGCTTCTCCAACCAAATCATCCCAATTTTCCATTAAATGCGAATCATCGTAGTTAATCAAATTCCAGATAGTTTCATGTCCAACTTGTTTACTATTTTGATTTTGATACATTGACAAAACCATCCAATGATATTGTGACAAAAACGGGCTTTCACTATCACTCAACAGTCGATGTAAGGTTTCCTCAAAATCAGCTTGACGCATTTTTATATCAAAATTTTGATAGACAACACTATGTTCTAAAGCAATTTTTATCTGAACTGGCTTACCTATCAACATCATACTTCCATCTTGCATTGGACGCACAAAATCTATATCAAAATTAAAAACCTCATCATCAACAATACTTTCAAACGTAGAAAAAGTAATTTCTCCTGTGATAAATATCGTTCGCCACCGAAACTGAACCGTAGGATTTTTAATCACAATCGGTTCAAAACCTCCGTTTGAAAAAACAAAAGATTGTTTTAGTTGAGTACTTAAATCATTTATCCAATCCATATTATTCCATTTAGAAATGTAAAATTCTTAATCAATTATACTAAATACCTAAAGTCGGCAATAAATTTGAGCAAAAGATATTTAGGATAGTCAAAGATACTTTGTTTATGCTTCACTATGATAATAAACATAGATTTATGAATTAAAAATTCACCTAAATCATTTAGAATACCGCTTTTTTAATAAGTTTTTCTAAATTTAAGGACTTTTTCTAATTACCTTGAAATCACCTGATTGAATGATAAGGAAATAAACCAAATTATTCAATATCTCTAAAATGATGACAATCGTAAAATAGATAAATAAGTGTCATATAATCAATAACACGTATTGCCGAAATACTGCTATACCTAAAATTTAGGTCTTTAATGAGTAAAGTATTAATTATAGATGATGATAAAAAAATCCTGCTTTCTTTTGGGCATAAGCTCAAAAAAAGTGGATTTGATATGATGACAGCAGAAAATGCTATCATTGGGATAGAATCCTTACTTCAAAATAATATTGATTTGGTACTATTAGATTATAGAATGCCTAACATCAATGGTTTGGAAGCGTTTGAATTGATAAAAGAAAAACTTGATGATAAATGTCCGCCAGTCATCATGATGACTTTTAATACCGATTACAAAATTGCAACTCAATTCATTCAAGCTGGTGGAGCAGATTTTGTCGAAAAATCTATTAAGCCGCAAGAGTTAAAAATTAGTATTCAAAAAGTAATTCGACACCATTCAAACGTTAAAAATGCTACAATAAAACAGTTGCAAGCAGAAACAAAACTAAAAAAGACTAATCAATTATTATTAGAAAAAACAGAATTACTCAAACAAAAAACAGCCGCTTTAGAGCAATCTAATCAAGAACTAAAAAACTTTGTCGATATAGTCGCTCATGACTTAAAAGAACCTTTACGTAATATCTCTAATTCGTTGCAATTTTTAAAATGGGATTTTGGAGACAAAATTGACGAAAATGCGGAAGAATATATTGAATTTGCTATCAATGGAGCTGTTCGACTTACTCATATGATACAAGGTTTGACATATTATGCTAATGTTAATAATATTTTGCCATTCAAAAACGTGAACATACATGATATACTCGAAGCGACAAAAGCAAACTTAAAAGGGCAAATTGAAGAAGCTAACGCTCAAATTATCATTGATAATCAATTACCCAACACGATCATGGCTCATCAATATCAACTAATACAATTGTTTCAAAACTTGATTTCGAATGCCATTAAATTTAAAAAAGATAATGATTTCCCAATCATAAAAATCACTGGCAAAGCTTTACAAAATCATTGGCAATTCTCTGTTTCAGATAACGGAATTGGATTTAATGAAGCTTATGCTAATCGTATTTTTAGTATCTTTCAGCGATTACACACACCTCAAAATTATCAAGGTAGTGGAATCGGACTCAGCATCTGCCAAAAAATTGTAGAACGACATAATGGAAAAATCAGTGCGACTTCTGAAGAAGGAAAAGGTACAACTTTTACGTTTACAATTGGGAAAAATCTATAAGTCAAATATCAAAAAAGGATGGTCAACCGCTATCAAGAGATTTTGGCTGCCATCCATCACTACGAGAAAGAAAATTTTAAACTCTCCGAGCTATTTTTTTATAAATTATCTTATTCATTAATTTTAATAATAATCCCGAATACATCAATTTATATGATTTCCAATCAATCAAAATTTTATTCGTGAATTAGTGACAAATATTTTTGTAAGTAAGTTTACTTAAATATTCGATTTGCAATTATTTATAAATCCTGTAAAATCCAGTTAATTCTGTCAAAATAACCTCAAAAGACCTCAAAATATTATACTAAATATTATACTAAATATTTCCAGACTTTTATTAAAATATCACATTGCTTTATAAAATACTCGATGAATCAATGTTCGAGTATTCAACTTTATCAACTTATCATTTTTTGGATTTGGATGCACACGATTTGATAAAAATACATAAATCAACTCTTTTTCAGGATCAACCCAAACACAAGTTCCCGTATATCCACTATGACCAAACGTTTGTTTTGACGCACCTTTATAACATCCTGTTCCTTTTCTATTAAATCCTAAAGCTCGATGTCCATTATATTTTTTATAAATAAAATGGTCGATAGTAGCCTTATCAAAAATTTGTTCTCCACCATAATGTCCATTATTTAGCAACATTTGATAGATTATCGCCAAATCATTCGCATTTGAAAACAAACCTGCATTTCCACCAACTCCTCCTAACAAAGCAGCTAACTCATCATGAACTTCGCCCTGCAATAATTTATGTCGCCACTTTTTATCCAAAATCGTTGGAACAATCATCGACTTACTTATTCCTCGCAATGGATTGAACCGTAAATAACTCAATCCTAATTGTTGATAAATATATCGATCCAAATAACTATCCATCGCTTCTCCAGCAATAGTTTCCGTTACATTTTGTAGAATCGCAAAGTTAACATCACTGTATAAATAACCTCGCCTTCGAGCTGGTCGAATTTGATAAATAGAGTTCCAAAGGTCATCTTGAATACTTTTATCCATAAACCGATTTTCGGCAATTCTAACCGAATATTTATCCGATGTTTGTGAAGCGAAATACGCTCTATAAGCCGTACTCACTGTATCTTTAATTCTCACATATTTTCCAATCGACGCATTTGGTGGCAAACCAGTACGATGTGTCAACAAATGCCTAATTTTCAAGTTTCGACTTGGCGATTTTGCCCTTTTGGACAAATAATCTTTTAACTGTTTCTCTGTATCCAACAAGTTATCATCATACAACTTCATCATCGCAAGTGTCGTAGCCGAAGTCTTTGTGACAGATGCCAAATCATAAAGATTCAGATTGTGAACCGACTGTGATTTGTTATACGTAAAATGTCCAAACGATTGATAATAAACGACTTTACCAGATTTAATTGCTATTACTTGCCCACCAGGAATTGCTTTTTTACGAATCGCTCTTGACATTATTTTATCAATATCGGTCAATTGCTTTGAGTCCATTCCTACTGCTTCGGGCAGTTGATAACTAAATCGAATAATTGGAGTTTCTGTGTTTTTCATTCCTTTCGGAAAATCATCAGACAAAGTAATTGGTAATTGTCCCTTTGCCTGAATACCACCAAATAATAACTGTGCCGCCCAATCTTGTGTCACCGCATTACTTTCGTAAGCTTGAACAATTGTCGGAAAATCTGTATGAAATAGTAAATTTTGAACTTCTTCAAAATTGACAATCACTATCTGTTTTCGATAATGATGTATTTGTTCTAACAATTCAAAACTTTCTTTAGAAAGTTTTTTTTGATTCAATACCAAAACAATCTGATCAGACTTTGTAACTGTTTTCCATTCAAAATCCTCAATAGCAGAAAATTCATATTGACAATAATATGCTAATCGTTCAATAAAAGTTACTGGAAATTCGCCCCAATAAACGACCTTGAATCGTTTGTCCGCAATGTTTTTAATAGGCAAAATGTTTGCTTCATTATGAACAAGCGTTAATGACTTTTCAAAAAACTGTCGGTACAAAAAAGTATCCGTATCTAATTGATTATAATTAGTAGAAAGCCACTCTTTATCATCAATAGATAGCTGTGTTAATGCTCTATTTGTATATGTATTTGATACTGATGATTGCTCAATTATTCGCTGGTTTATGGTAGGTTTTGTTGGTTTATCACAAGCAATTATGCAAGTGATGATAGCAATCATTAAAAATAATATATAGCGTGTTTTGATAATTTTACTTATTGTTTTTGTTGTTATATAATTTTTGTTTAATCTAAAACAACACTATCAATACCATAAGTGTTTTTTGAGGTAAATAGGCAGATTTTATGCCAATGAACTTTTTCAATGAAATAAAATTATGCTCTAATAATTTTGATATTTATTTTATTTTTGGAATTATTCCACTATTCGGGAACAAATCACTCTAACGACAGCAAATATATAAAGTTTTAATATATAAAAAAAGTTTTAATGTGTTTATTTTCATCGGTTATTTTAACAAAAGAAAGAAGAGTTATTATCTGATTCAAAATCAAGGTATTGGCACAATCATTCTTGATTGTTCCTTTTTTTAATAAAGACCAAAGGAAAAATGTCTGTACCTTTCCAAATTATTAAATATTTTGAGCTATTGTAAGCATAGAACTTAACTTTTAACCATCTTTATGTATCATATTATTTTACATCATTATGGTTGCTTTGATAAGCTGGTTTATTATTTGTAGTTAAAATCTCATAAAAAGCAAAGTATAAATGAATTGACCATTTGTAATGGTATATTTTTATATTGATTAAAAAATCAGCTATTCTCGGTTTAAAATAATTCGTAATGTGTTTTGCTGTAATTAGTGATTTTTACGATAATCTGCAATCTAAATTAAGTAAGAATTCGACGGGTGATTTAAAATCGCCTGTCGTCAACTTAAGGAAAAGAACTAAGTTTTTAGCAAGTCACCTGATGACTTTAAGTCATCAGGTGACTACATCCGACCTTTCTTGAAGAAAAGTTCAAAAGAATTGATGCTTTTAATGACTTTTTTGCTTAAATAAGAACATTCGACAGGCGATTTTAAATCGAATGTCGAATTCTTACTTAATTTAGATTGTAGATTATCATAAAAATCACTAATTACAGCAAAACACATTACGAATTATTTTAAACCGAGAATAGCTGATATAAAATTAATTACAAAATTGAATTTAAAAATCAAAATATGATGCAATATAATGTGAACTTAAGATTAGAAAAAATATAATCAATCGATTATAAAAGTTTTATGACATTAGAGTTATGATAAAAATGAAGCATCCTTCTCACTTTGCAGAATATAGGTGTAAAACATGATTTAGGAATTTGACTAAAATTACAAAAGTCACTCAAACATCATTGCTTGAGTGACTTTAGCGGTCCGGACGGGACTCGAACCCGTCCCGAAGCCTCGGGATGACAGGCAGGTATTCTAACCAACCAAATCTTAGTTCATATTAATTAAGCGATTATAAAAACTCCTATTTTTTTGTTTCTTTAAAAAACGTTCTCGTTTTATCGCACTTGATTTATCATCGAATACCTCGGAATAAACTAATTTCCAAGGTCGTCTATGTTTTGTATATCTTGAAAAACCTTCATTGTGTTCAAACAATCGTTTTTCTAAATTTGAGGTATAACCAATATAAAATGAAGCATCCTTCTCACTTTGCAAAATATAGGTGTAAAACATGATTTAGGAATTTGACTAAAATTACAAAAGTCACTCAAACATCATTGCTTGAGTGACTTTAGCGGTCCGGACGGGACTCGAACCCGTCCCGAAGCCTCGGGA
>JBGCFH010000073.1:0-53509 GCA_045106825.1 Saprospiraceae bacterium
AAACTTTGGGAATCTATAAAGGCTACTTTTCATAGTCTTATTTGTGAATCTATGGAGGAAGTTTACCGTATTGTAGCATATAATTTTGATATTCAAATTGAATAGTTTTATGGATAAATAATCCATATGGGGAATTGCTGAATCCTGTTAATTCTGTCGAAACACTTATTAAATTCAAAACAAAAAAATGAAGTTACTAAAAACAATATTATCTGCTTTTTTTCTGACTGCTCTTATAATGCTTATAGTTTATTTTGTAGAAATGATAAGTGATAATCCTGTACTCAAAATTTTTGATTGGCAATGGTTTATACTATTTTCTGTAATTACATTTTGTTATTTGATGTGGCAACAAAGTAAGAAAAAAGTACCAAAAGCTTAAACCAAACTATTTTTCAACAACTCAACAAATCGATCTCGACTTGCTTCAAAAACAACTTCGACATTTGGTGTTTTATTATAGACATTATTAATATCGACAATCGTTTGTCCACGAGTTGCATCATCGTTTCGAGCAATATCGACAAAAATCTTCTTGCTTTTTGTCGATATTGTTTCATCAATTGCAATCGCCATTGCAATAGGATCAGGCAAGTGAAAACCCGATTTCCCCAATGTTTGTTCCGTAAATTGAATGACTGTAAACTGAATCGCAATTGTAAAATCTGCCAAAAGTGTATCAATAGCTTTTAGCTCGGCAGCGTCATTTAAATCAAAATAAGCCGCTTGTAATGTCACGTCCCAACCAACCATTTTTATCGGTAAACCTGAATGAAATACAATATGAGCAGCTTCTGGATCTGCCCAAATATTGTATTCAGAAACTGGTGTAATATTGCCTTCGCCTCGACCAACTCCACCCATGATAACACAAGATTTTACTTTAGAAACAATATCAGGATTTTTAATAATTGCCGTAGCGATATTTGTTAAAGGGCCAATTGTAATCAATTCGATTTCATTCGGAAAACGATTTATGGTGTCAATAATTATATCAACAGCGTGTTCCGCTTTTGCTGTTCGACCTTGCAAATTTAAGCCAACATCTCCCATTCCATCTTCACCATGTACAAACTGTGCTGTACTTAATGCTCTGAATATTGGTTTGCCAATTCCTTCATAAACTGGTGTGTTTTTTCCACACAGTTCTACGGTATACAATGCATTTTGCACGGCTTGTTTTATTGGAGTATTTCCTGCTACAATTGTTATTGCTTCTACTTGTATATCAGGTTGCTGCAATGCCATAACTAAGGCTACAGCATCATCAGAAGCGGTATCTGTATCTATTAAAAAATGTCGCATTATTAGAGTGTTTTTTATGAAAAATCTATTTTTACAAAAGTAAAACAAAATTATAATAAAAAATCCGTCATTCTAACTTAAGTTAAAATGACGGATTTTTAGTTTTTTTTAAATCGTAAATTACCGACTGAAAACTGCCTACTGAACTACTTTCCATTCAACTTCCACTCATATTCTTTATAACTTACTTTAGCATTACTTTTGATTTCTGTGTTCGAATATTTATTCAAATAATCAATGATATTTCCAAAATCAGAACTGTACCAATCGAATATTTTTGAAATCTGAATTTTCTTTTCCGAAATTTCATTGAAGGTAGAATTATTAATAAACCAACGTGTGTTTTCCTCTAATAAACTATTTAGATTTGATGCTGTGAATGCTTTATTCATTAATCGAGGACAAGATAACGCCGCACAATTTACTGCAAAATGAATACGTGCATCTTTGAATTGAGGACGCAACACCGAGTTTTCAATCTCATTCAATGTATAGGTTTTAGAACCTGACTTTATCCAACGTTTGTCCCATGGTTTTCCACCATTAATGTTTTTGATACTACTTGTTGGATAATTATCTACAATCAATTTAATTGTTGCTGCATTATATAAATTTATCCAATAAGCCATTTTTTCGTTTTTAGACCAACTACTTTGGACAGGATTTTCTTCCAAATCTTTTAAATAACTATCTAAAGCACTTTTTTGACTTTTGAAACCAGCATAATTTACTGTTCCTGATGATGTAACATATTTACCTAATAAAGTATTAAAAGCACTATGAGAAGGCTTATTTGATGCTTTTTTAGTTTTTGCTTTCTTCTTTGTAGGAGCTATTTTGTCAAGCTTAGGTTGTTTTGACTTTTTATTTATAGCCTCTTTGACAGACTTTTCAGTTGTTTTAGTGATTGTTTTCTTTGATGCAGGTTTCGCTTTTTCTGTTTTAGTTGACGGTGCTGTCTGTTTCGCCTTTGCTTTATCTGTTGTTTTAGGAATAGCCTTTGATGCTTGAGATTTTATTTCTACTTCTTCTGTTTGTTGCTCTTGTTCTTCTTGTGTTTGTTCTTCGATTTCCATGCTTTCCTCTTCAATCATCGCCTCTTTTACAGCTTCTTGTGTTTGGTCATTATTGTCATTTAATGCAATCGCTTGTTCTGAAACTTGTTCTTGTGCTGTTGCACTCTTTTCTTCTGTACTTGAACAGCTTACCAAAATGATTGTGAATATCATCATTAAAGCAAATAATTTTAGATTTTTCATCTTTCGTTTGTTTCGTTTTTGTTTATTAATAATAGACTTGAACTTTTAAAATCCATTGATTATCAAAGTTTAATATAGAACAATATTAACAATTACATCGTTTAGACAATTTCATTGATAATACGTTATTAGTCAAATTTTCGTAGTCTGAACGACAAAAAACAGTAATTTTTAACGTATTACTAACAATAAGACTTATCAATTTCTTATAGTTTTTAAGTAATCAACTCCATAAACCACCGAAATATTTACTAATTTTGTACGCTTTTTTATAAAAGTATTACTCAAATCGAAATAGTAAGACAATGATAGAAGAAAAAGATGACGAATTGTTGGAAAACGGTCAGGAAGAAGAACAAGATGAATTTGATTTAGAACAACAAGAGGAAGCAACAAAAACACCTGAACAAGCTGCAAGAGATGAACGTGTATTTGAAGAAGAACTCCTTCCTCAAATAGATGCGTTGTATACTTTTGCCTATCATTTGGTATATAATGAAGATGATGCCAATGATTTGGTGCAAGAAGCCTATTTGAAAGCCTATCGTTTTATTCATCGCTATCAAGAAGGTACAAATCCTAAGGCTTGGCTATTTCGTATTTTGAAAAATGCTTTTATTAATCAATATCGTAAAAAATCTCGTCAGCCAAACAAAGTAGATTTAGAAGATTTTATCACGTATCACGATAGCGAAGAAGGTTCTGCTTATACTGGTTATTCTGATTTGCGTCAAGATATGTTCGATGCAATGATGGGAGACGAAGTCACGATGGCAATAAATAAGTTAGCTCCAGATTTCAAAATTGTTATTCTATTATGTGATATTGAAGGATTCACTTACGAAGAAATTTCAAAAATCGCTAATATTCCGATTGGAACAGTTCGTTCGAGATTGCATAGAGCGAGAAATATGCTGAAAGAACAACTCCGTGAATATGCACAATCATTAGGATTTCAGGATAAACGCAAGTAAAATAGTATACAAAACGATGAAGTCAAGACCATTTTTCGGTGACTTCATCGTTTTTTTCTATTTTATATCAATTATTATAACCGTTGTGAATACTACATTTCAATGAAAATTGATAAAAAAATATAAAAAAAATGCGTTTGTTGGAATTTTTGAGGAACAGTTTGGGTTTATACCTTATCCAATCCAAATAAATATTCACTATACTAAATTAATAAACGTAGTACCTAAAATTATTAAGAGAGCAATTAAATTTATTTAAAAATTAAATTAAGTATTTTTATTAATTAATATAAGACAATATTTAGTGAATCTAATATTTCATAATTTATCAATAATATTAAGGCTGCAAGTCAAGCAACTCGACATTACTCAAAATGCCGAACTAAGCTCTTATTTGATAAATTGTAATCGTATTGTCTTTTAAAAAATTTGAGTTATGGGATCAGCACACAGAAATCACACATGTACGTCTTTTTCAGACAAAGTTATTTTATACTTGGACGGCGGATTAAACAAACAGGAAGAACGTGATCTATTGGCAGAAATGAAGAGTTGCCCCTCGTGTTTAGAAAAATATAGTAAAGAAAGAGCATTTCGTACTTTTATCCGAAGTAAAGTTAGTCGCAAAAAAGTTTCTCCCACACTTATCCAAAGTATTAAAGACAAAATTCGACATTCCTCGATTTAATTGTCAATATTTCCAACAAATAAATCACATATCATAAATTATTGGTTTTTAACATCAAAAGGTTATTTTTGATGAATAGAATTGTATTGCCTGACTATTAGATAGTTGTACTATTTAATAGTCAAGCAATATAATAATTCAATAATCAATATAATTATGAAACCGTTTTTGACAGCTGAATGGCAACGTTTGATTTTATTAACTTACGATGTCGAACCTTTTTTGTTAGAAGAATATTTGCCGAAAGGCTTAGAATTAGATTTGTATAAAGGTCGTGCATTTGTGAGTTTTGTCGCATTTGATTTTTTGGATACTCGTGTGAAAGGTTTTAAAATTCCATTTCATGTAGATTTTCCAGAAGCCAATTTACGATTCTATGTACGTCAGCAAATGAATGACGGACAAGTTCGTCGAGGTGTTGTATTCATCAAAGAGTTCGTACCAAAGCCTTGTATTGCAACGGTTGCCAATCGTTTTTACAATGAACCTTATTCAACTATTCAAATGAAGTCTTCGTATGAAATCGAAGAGGACAAATTGACGATTAATCATTGGTTGAAAAAAGGAAGAATCGAACATGATTTAAAATTTGTTGTCGAAAACAAACCTTATTTTCCATCAGAAGATTCTACGGAACATTTCTTTAAAGAACATGAATGGGGATTTGGTCAATCGAAAGCTGGTAAACTGACGGTTTATAAAGTCGAACATCCAGTTTGGAGAATTTATCCACTCAAAACCCGATTTGAAATGGATATTCATTTTGATAAATTATACGGTGAAAATTGGGCGATTCTGAATGGAAAATTACCTTATAATATTATGGTTGCAGAAGGTTCTCCGATTAAGGTTTTTCCTCATTCCGTATTATGATTTATAATTTTTGTTCCTTGATTTCGATATGATTAAGTTCAGGTAAATCTCGTAATAATTTAGCTAAATTTCGATTGTCAATTTTGAAGTTTAATTGCCCATATTGAGGTTCTTCGTATTGATCGCCACTACGACGATATTTGAAAAACAAGACCGTTTCGGCTGTATGTTTATCGACATAAGACCACTTCGCAACGCTATCACTCATTAAATCCGAATCTTCAAAATAGTAATAAATTGCTTTTATATCTTTTAATTCAATAGTTTTTGTAGTCATCCATCTTGAGTATTTTAAATTTTTTCTTTTTAAATTAACTTCAAAACGTCGGATTCCATGAAGCAAAATTTTTACACTCAAACTATCATTTTGAATCGTCAAATTATGAAATTGTGTTTGATTAGATAGTTGTTTTGGAGAACTCAAACGTAGGTTTTCCCATTTTCCGACCGTTTCATTCATGTCTACTTCTAACATCATAAGTTCACTTACATTTTGAGTTAACAAAGGTAATGTTTCCAATTTTTCTAATGCCAATTGAAGTATAACACTGTTTTTACGACCGATTTTGATTAGTTTTTCTTCAACATTTACAAACCAATCTAATTCGATGATTTTGTTATGATGCTGTTGCCATTTTATAAAACCAATAGCATAACCAACAACTATTTGATTTGGTGTAAACGTAATTTGTTGAATTAGCTGATATTTTAATGCTATTAAACTAACAAACGCAACGACCGATAAAACAATAATTGGATAAAACGAAGCGGTAACAGCCGTAAAACTAATTCCCAAAAATAACATTGCAGCAGCAACATAATAGATTAATGTATCTGTTGTTTTTTTAGATTTTAAAACCAATTTTTGATTTGGTTCATAAATTGATATTTCAAAGAGATTTGCCATAGATTGAAAATAAATTATTCATGTAGTTGATAACATCTTTACTATTTGTTCGTATAATATTTCATTGGTAATTAAACAACTCTATTCAATATTTTGTCTTATAAATATACGAAAGGATTAAACTTTCCGTCAATTACCAAACAAAATTTGCCATTTCTATTAATTTTGAATTAAAATGCGAATAGCTTCCCAACATTTTACTGGTTTTTATTCGTTATTTTATATACATTTATAGATTAAAGAAGTCGTATCAATGATACTTTAAATATAATACCCTTGAAAATAATTAGTATTGAAATTTTAATATTATTTATATTCAAGTCCAGAAAATAATAATCAATCATGATAAAAAAAATATTCGCCATCGCTATTTTGAGTATGCTTTATGTTACTATACTACCTGCTCAATCGCTAAAAGAAGCTTTAAAGAAGCAACCCAAAGGTGTGATTTATAGTAGTGAAATGTCAGGAATATTTCGCTTTCATACGAATGGTTTTGCTTTGGGTTTTAACTACGGACAATTGAAAACATATTATCGTACAACAACTTGGCAAGTTGAGTTAGTACATTTAAAACATCCTCAAGAATATTTAGATAGAGTTCAGTTTAATCCAAGGCGACCAGGTCGTAATGGAACATCGTTTGTTTTTGGTAAGCAAAATAGCTTTTTTGCCTTAAATGGTGGATATGGTCAAAAATATTACTTTTCAGGAAAAGCAGAAAAACAAGGTGTTGCCGTAGGAGTGTCTTACTCGGTTGGTCCATCATTAGGTTTTATCAAACCTTACTACTTAGAGTTGTATCGTACTGACAATCGTAATGAAACCATTGTGGAAGCTTACTCAGAAGAAAATGCTTCTTCTTTTTTAGATAGAGGCGATATTGTTGGTGGTGGAGGTTTTGGTTATGGTTTCGGTGATATTAATCTTGCATTTGGCGGACAGGCAAAAGCCGCTTTACACTTAGATTGGGGAGCTTTTGATGAAATTATTAAAGCTTTAGAAGTAGGAATCATGGTTAATGTTTATAACAAATCAATTCCGATTATGTTAGTAGCGGATAATCGACCTTATTTTATTAATCTGTACTTTTCTGCAGAATTAGGAAAACGGAAGTAAAAAATCGGTTGACGGTTTAGTTGCATTTTGGGATAATTTTTTATTGAAGATGTTGCTTTTACTAAAATAGTCGAGTCGCAAATAATTCATATTTAAAAAGAGTGAACGTTTCAAAACGTTTGCTCTTTTTGTTGTATAATAGATTAATTATTAGGTGTAAAATATTTTTTAGATATTATAAGTAGAAGCGTATAATTTCAGTGAAATAAATCGAAATGAATTTTTTTATCAATCCTTTTAAAAAACTATTACCTTTGTGAAAGTTTTTTAAAATATTATTGATTGATAGTTTAATAATGTGAGAAAAACATTAGAACAATCAAGTTCCGAGATTTCGGGATGCCGATAAAATCGGAACAATTAAAAATCAAATATTAATAATGGGAAATAACTTATTAGCAGGAAAAAGAGGAATAATTTCGGGTGCATTAGATCCAAACTCAATTGCTTGGAAAGTAGCAGAAAGATGTGTTGAAGAAGGTGCAATAATTACGTTAACAAATGCACCTGTTGCGATGCGTTTTGGAAAAATTAAGGAATTGGGCGAACAACTAAACGCTGAAATTATTCCCGCTGATGCAACAAATATGGACGATTTAAAAAATCTATTTGAAAAGTCTATGGAAATTTTGGGAGGAAAAATAGACTTCGTTCTACACTCAATTGGTATGTCTATCAATGTTCGCAAAGGTCGTGAATATACGAATTTGAAACACGATTGGACTTTGAAATCATTGGACGTTTCAGCGTTATCATTCCATAAAATGTTGCAAACGGCATACAAAATGGATGCTATTAATGACTGGGGTTCTGTGTTAGGTTTGTCTTATATGGCTGCACAACGTACTTTCCCAGACTATAATGAAATGGCAGAAGCGAAATCAATGTTAGAGTCAATTGCTCGTAGTTTTGGTTATCATTACGGAACTCGTAACAAGGTTCGTGTCAATACAATTTCTCAATCGCCAACAATGACAACAGCAGGAAGTGGCGTGAAAGGTTTTGGTGATTTTTTCTCTTATGCTGAAAAAGTAGCTCCGTTAGGAAACGCAACAGCGGAAGAATGTGCAGATTATTGTGTGATGATGTTCTCTGATTTGACTCGTAAAGTAACGATGCAAAACCTTTTCCATGACGGAGGATTTGTAAATATGGGAATGTCGCCAGCGTTGTTTGATTGGATAGAGGAGATGAAGGAAAAGGAAGAAGATTAATGAAGTTCTCAGAGCTTCATTTTGATAAAACATAATTTAAAATTGTTCCATTGCTTATTTAGATTTATCTTTAAGCGATGGAACAATTGTTTTTTAGACAGTATTAATAATACATGAAACAAAAGATAACACATATTAAAAGAGTAATTATCAAGAAATTGTGGAGACGAAAAGATGTCAATATTGATTGGCAACTTAACGCTGATGTTAATGTGTTATCTGGTGATAATGGAAGTGGGAAAAGTACGGTTTTGAGGTTGATTGGAAAATTGTTGAGTAGTGAATTTATTGAAGATTCATTTGAAGCATTTCAAATTGAATTTAATAATGGAGATATTCTGGAATTTAAATGGGAAGAAAAATTTTATAGTGACTATATAAATGAACTTAGAGAACCACACACTAAATACGTTGCAAAAAAGAAGATAAAAGATGATGCAGTAGTTTTAGGAGGTTATCGGTGTTTGAACGGAAATTATGAAAGTGATTCAAATCAACAATTATTTCAAAATATCGCTAATACAACAATTCTAAATAATACAGAACAACCATTAATATCAAAGGAAACCTTACAAAAATTAGGAACAAATATTTCTACTTATTTAGATTGGGAAATAGATAAATTACAACGTCAATATGCTGATTATCAAATTAATATAGGAAAAAGAGTAATTGCACGATTAGAAAAAGGTGAAAATCATGTAAAGGAAATTACAGCATCTAAAAACCTGTTTTTCAACTTAATTGATGACCTTTTCAAAGATACAAATAAGGTAATTGATAGAGAAGCAAATAATATTGTTTTTATTCAAAATAGTCAATATAAAATAAAAACACATCAATTATCAACAGGAGAAAAGCAATTGTTAATCATATTGTTAAGTGCTTTAGTTCAGGATAAAAAGCCTACAATTATGATTATGGACGAACCTGAATTATCGCTTCATCCTGATTGGCAAGAAAAAATTATTCATAATGTGAGGAAATTAAATCCGAATGTACAATTGATTATTGCGACTCATTCCCCTTTTATTATTATGAATGGTTGGACAGATAAGGTTTTTGAAATGAGTAAAATTACTATAAACAATTAAGCAATGTCAAGACCTATTACTGAAAAAATTAACTCTAAATTATTTGAAACTAAAAATAAACTTCATTCAAAAGATGGGCAAATAGTTAGAGTTTTTGTAGAAAGTGAAGATGATATTCCATTTTGGAGCTATGTTTTTTCTTTTTTTAATATAAAAACTAAGATTTCGCCTAATTCTCATAACCTAAAACGAGGCAAAAAAACTATTCTACAACAAGCTAATAATACAGGAAAATATTTATTGATTTGTGTCGATAGTGATTATGACTTTTTATTGCAAAATGCTACAACAACTTCAAGACTTATCAATAATAATCCATTCATTTTTCAAACTTATAGATATTCGATTGAAAACTATTTTTGTGATGCAAATGCTTTTAAACAGATTATGGTAGAAGCAACTTATAATGATAATGAAGTAGTTGATTTTATTGATTTTTTTGAAAGTTATTCAACATTAACATTTGAGTTGTTTTGTTATTCTGTCTATTATCGAAAGTTATATCTAATTGATAATGAGTTGTTTGAAACTAAATTAGAACAACAAAAATTATTAATGGAAACAATAGAATGTAACCAATGGATTGTCAAAAACCAACCAACAGAAGTATTTAAAATTAAGGATTTTACAAGTGCGATAAATCTTCCTCAAAAGATTAACTTTACGAATAATGGCTCTGAAATGTTGTTAGAGATTAAAGCTAAAATTCAAACAATATCAAATGATTTACCATCATTAACGATTGAAGAATTTAAGAATATTCAATCCGAACTTTTTAGTTTAGGTCTTACGCCTAAAACGACTTATTTATTTGTTCAAGGACATTTTATTGAACAGATTGTTTTACGATTGTTGACGCAAAATTATAGTATTTTAAAATCATCCAGATTTCAAATCGTCAAAAATTCAGAAGCAACTGAAATAGAGAAAACTAATCAAATAAATGCTTATAAAAAACATTTAGATACCTTTGACCTTACAACAGCTTTACGTACACACAAATATTATAAAAATTCATTTTGGTACGAAAAGATAAAAATTGATGTTCAAAACTATATAAAGACCAATTTTTAACATTGAATTAATATTAAAACGATTGATATTAATATATTCAATCCGTTTCATTCAAGTACAAATTTTTATAAGAAATAGTTATTTTAAAAATGATTTCAATGCAACTACGTCGATTACAATTACTACTTGTATTCCTTTTATTTAATTTTATAATAGTTGCACAACCTGACGACATTCCAGAGTTTGCTCGTACAGAACAACAAATTCAACAATCAGACACCAATATTCTCCGCTATTTTAATTGGACAAATATTTCCGAACGCATAGATTTGAATGATACGATGTTAGCCGAATTTCAACAATATGATGCAGCTCGACAAGGTTTGTTTTACGATTACATACACATTGGCGATGTTGGTTCGGCAGCAAAACCGTTAGCGTTTACACCGATTGAGCGACGAGGTTTTGATGTTGGTTCACATGCTTACGATATTTATCAAATGCCTTACGATGAAGTTCGTTTTTTTGATGTGAATAAAGATTATACGATGGCATATTATTCACAAGCAATGGCTCAAACTGATTTGATTTTCAAGGCAACTTACGCCAATAGTTTTAATGATAACCGAGCGAATATTGCGATGGATTACAATCGAATTAGTGAAACAGCTTTGTACTCAAATCAATTTGCACGACATACAAATTTGGTAGTAAACGGTTGGTTTGAAACTAAAAATAAACGCTACACAGGACTTTTTGCTTGGTTACAAAACACCAATACACAAGAAATGAATGGTGGTGTAAGTGATACTTCTGCCTTGTTCGATACAGGACAATTTAATGCTCGTTCGACTGTCGGAATTAACACAAGTACCGCAAAAACATCGCTTCGAAGTAATGAATTGGTTTATGCACAATATTATAATTTACTACCAAATTCTGATAATCTAAAACTCAAACATCGAGCAAATTTTCAAAGTTTTGAATATAAATTTTACGATACTTCACCAGCTTCTGATTCTTCCTATTATGGTGTTTTTCAGACAAATAATGTCGGTTTACGAAATTATATTCAATACAATAAATTAGAAAATGAAGCAACAATTCGATTAGATTATAAAGGTGCGTTAGATGTCGGTGCAGTTCATTCTGTCTATTTCTTGAATCAAGAACCAGTTGATACAGCGATTAATAATTTGTTTTTAATTGGAGATTGGGACTTGATTTTAGGCGAACAACAATCTTATGGTTTGAAACTAAAAGCACACTTTGGTTTATTGGATAATCGAGCAGATTATTTGGTACAAGGAAATTTGTTTTTTGGTTTGCCAAAGCAAAACGCCAAATTCAATATTTCAGCATCAAGTCGAGGTTACGAACCGACTTTGCAGCAATTTCGAGTTTATGTTTCGCAACAAAAATTGTGGGAAACAGATTTTCAAAAAACAATAGAAAACCGAGTTTCAGGTCGAGTTGATTGGTCAGATAAATTGGCAATTCAAGGAAATTATTTCTTGATAAGTAATTTGATTTATTCGGATACTTTAGCGTTTCCGCAACAATCCGATACGATTACAAATATCGGTCAATTAATGATGCGTTTGAATTTGAATTTTGGAGCATTTCACTTTGATAATGCAGTTGTTTTGCAACAAACTGATAATTCTATTTTACGTTTTCCGACCATTGCGACCAAACACAGTTTATACTTTGAAGGCAACTTATTTAAGAAAGCATTATTTGGTCGAGTTGGAATAGATATTCGTTATAATACCGCTTATTATTTTGATAATTTTCAACCAATTACTGGACAATTTTATCAACAAAATAATTGGCAACAATCGCTGTTTCCGATTGTCGATGGATTTGCCAGTTTTCAAGTAAAATCATTCCGAGCATTCGTTAAGTTAGAAAATGTCAATAACTTAATTGATGCCAATCAAGTTTACTTTTCTGCACCAAATTTTCCGATTCGAGATTGGACTTTCCGTTTTGGTGTTTCTTGGTATTTTGCAGATGGCTTGCAAGCGATTGAAAATGCAGCCAGTAATAGTTCTCCGCCGCCAGGAGTTGGTGGATTTTAGAATATGAATTATAAATGGTAAATTGTATTTTTTAAAATAATGTATTAATTATTCCAATGAAAGTTAGTCGAATAGAAATAAAGGATTTTCAACAATTTAAAGATTTTCAAGTCGATTTGACGTATCCGAAAGGTCACGAAAAAGCAGGTGAACCGTTGGATAAGGTTTGTTTTATTGGGCAAAGTGGAACGGGAAAAACGACGCTTTTAGAACTTATTAAACAAGCACTAATTTTTGATGAAATAGGCTTTTTTGATGATAAAATTTATGATGGAGAAATTTTTATTTATGGAATCGTTAACAATAAACACCAATTTTATAGACGACTAATTCATGATGGTACAGACTTTATACCATTAAATAGTCTTGATTTTTTTGAACATTGGTTTGATAAAGGTAAAAGGACATTAATATATCTTTCTTACAATATAGATTCACAAGAAAAACCATCAATTACATTTGTTGATAAAAATGAAGATAATCCAAATGAACATTATTATCGAATTGACAAAACTTCCATTGATAAAACATGGAAAGAAGTAAATGATAAAATTATTAAATATCAGAATGGAGAAGCAAATTTTAGGCTAAAAGAATTAAAGCGATACGAAAAAGAAGATTTTGATTTAAGAGAATCTTTAGATAATTGGTCACAATTAAATCCAAATCCTTTAGAAGATATTGGTAAAAATTGTTTAAATAAAATTCTTAATCAATTGTTTCTAAAAGTAAAAACCGACATTGATTCCGTCAAAGAACTAAATTCTATTCAAATAGAAAAATTAGATGGTACAAAAACCATTGACTACGAACAGCTAAGCACAGGAACACGTCAATTTATTTTTACAGCTTTACCATTATATTTATTAGAAACAAAAGATGCAATTATCTTAATCGACGAACCTGAAACTTCACTTTATCCTGATATTCAGCGTCAAATTGTACCAACTTATTCGGACTTAGCACCAGAAGCACAATTTTTCTACGCAACACATTCACCAGTGATTTTATCAAGTTTTGAACCGTGGGAAATTATCGTTTTAGAGTTTGATAAAGAGGGATTTGTGCAACCTAAAAAAATGTACAAAGGTGAAAGACACGTTGATAATTATATGGCGAATCCTCGTTATTTGCGTTGGGACGATATTTTAACAACATATCTTGGATTAGATGAAGAAGGTAGCGAAGAACGAATTGAAATGCGACATGAATTAGCAATCTTAGGAAATAAACTCAAACATTTGAATGGTGGAAATGACGAATTAAAACAACAACTTTGGAAAGAATATAGTGCGAAAGCAAAGCAATTAGGTTGGGGTACAATTCACGAAAAATAACTCATTATAACAATGCAAAAAATAGATAAAACTCAAATTCTTTCGACAGTTTATAAACAATGGGAAGAGGATTTGGAAGCAAATAATCAACCTCATCCAAAGTATAACTCTTCTAATTTTCGATTTTACAAAGATATTGTAATGAACCTTTTTTATTGTCAAAAAGGATTATGTGCTTATACCGAGAAGCGGCTTTGTAATCCTGAACATTCAACTGTTGAACATTGGAAAAATGGTCGATATATTTCTGATAAACCAGATATTTTTGGTGATTTAGAACATTTTGACGAAAGTCTGAAAGCTAAAAAAAGTGATGCACAAGGTCTGAAAGATTGGCTTTGGAACAATTTTTTTATGGTCGATTCTAATATCAATACAAAGGTGAAAGGTTCAAAATCCGTTGATTCCATTTTAAAACCAGATACCGAAAGTTACAATCCGTATGATTTATTGGATTATAATTTACAAACGCATGAGTTTACTTGTAAAATGAATGGTAACTTAACCGATGATGAAAAACAACGGATTGAAACAATGATAGAAATATTAGGTTTGAATTTCGGACCAATCTTAGACTAACGAAAAGATTTGTTGGCAGAAGTTCGTGATAAACGTAACTTTGGAATGAAAGCAAACTCAACGTCAACAGGCGAATTTCCAACTGCTTTTAAGTTTTTAATCAATGAACTTGAGTCAAAACAAACGCCACCAAATCATCCTTAGTCAAAATCTTAGTAGAAGGAAAAAGTCCAATTTTACCAATTTTAAATTGCATTTTGTCACGCTCAAAATAATCAGTAACAATCGCTTTGCTTTCGGGCGAAAAGACGTATAAAAAATCCATAGATTCCTCCAATTCCGAAACCAATTTTAATAACGCATCATATTGTTGTTGCTCAGGAAAAATAATCGCAGCACCTCGGATTTTGAGATTTTGAGGTAAAGTATAAGTCAATTCGTAAGTTGAAAAAGTCGTTGCAGGAACAGGTTTTCCAACTTCGATTCCATCGTTTTCTAATGATTTTAAAAATAGATTTCCTAAAGTTTCGTTATCCAAATGTTCAAGATGTTCGCTGACAATTGCTTTTTTGTCTGTTGAATTTTCAATTGTTGAAATTTCATTTCCAATCGTTTCTAATACCGTTTCTACATTTGCCGAAAGGTGGAAATGATTATGAATATCAATCGCCTTTGGTTCAAATTTCCAATCTGGAAATTGTTCCACAATATGATTCAACATAATGTGAGCAACTTCATCAATCGTTCCGCTTCCATCGACTTCGATAATATTGTCATTGTTTTGCTTACGCAAAAAATCGACTGCATTTTGATACTTTTCTCGTGTTTCTCCAAGATTTGTTTCAAACAATTCTTTAGGTTGATTCCGAATATTCATGCGTTCATAACACACTTCATTTGATACATTCAAGAAGAAAATAATATCTGGTTTTATCGCTTTTTCGTTGATTTCCATGACTTTATCAAAAGGAAAATCCGCAGCACTTTGATAGACTAAAGACGATAAATAATATCTATCTGAAATCACAATGTGCGGTTCATCAGCATTTAACAACGGAATAATTTCACGCTCACAATGATCCAAACGATTCGCAGCAAATGCTAACGCCAAAACTCGTGGATGAAACTCCGTGATTTTTTTCATCAACACTTGACGAATATAAATTCCACCACACGAAGGATCATGAGGTTCGTAAGTTGATTTGATTCTGTTGGTATAACTTTCGTCCAAAATATTTCTCAATCGACGACCAGCAGACGTTTTTCCCGAACCATCTAACCCTTCAATAACGATAAATAACGATTTCTTCATGCTTGTTTTAGTTTGTGTCAAAGGTAAAAAATGATTTTAGAAAGTTGGGAATTTACAAGTGATTAGTAATAATCTCACTTCGAGTGAAATCATTACTTTATTTTAGTAAAAAACGCTGTGAACTTTACGAAAATCTTTGCGTTCTCTGCGGTTAAATATATCATTTAAAACAAAAAAGTTTAAACAAAAAGTTTATTTATTTTGATTTAAAAACAAATTGATGTAAATTGCGATAAAATTCACAACATTTTATTGTTTTTAAATCATTTTGATAATGAAATATAATGGTTCTGATAGAGTTGAATTAACCAATAGATTTACAATTGTATATAATTTGTTGGTACAAAAAGGGGAAATTCGTAAAAATCATCCGACTAAAAGTAAAGCAGCTTTCGCTGAACGTTTACTGGGTTCAAAACAATATGGTCATATTTTAAGCAAATTTTTAAATCAGAAACGACAAATCGCTTACAAACACGCACGTATTTTATGTAATGAATATGGAGTGAATGAGGAGTTTATGTTTGATGGAATCGGTGAACCGTTTGCAACATATACAACAACGACAAGTCACAAAAAAACGATTGAAAAGCCTGTTTATACCGAACCAAATTTGAGTGGAAATATTCTATTCACGAATGTTAAAGCCTTTGCAGGTTCTGCGATTGATGCTGGTCCAAGTTCTGAAACTGGTCAGTATAATTTTAATTTGCCTGGTGTTCAAGGTCGAGGTTTGTTGGCTTTTCATATCGAAGGTAATAGTATGGATCCAGTGCTGAATTATGGTGATTTGGTGATTTGTAAAGAAATCGAACATATTACAGATATTCGTGAAAATGAAATTTATGCGATTAAAAATAATGGTGCTGTTTGGGTAAAATATATTCAACCGATTTATAAAAATGGTATTGTTCGAGAGTTAAAATTAATATCAGCAAATTATTTAGAACATGATCCATTTGTGGAAGAAGTGAATGATTTTACGAGAATTTATAAAGTAATTCGTCGGGTGAGTAGTATGTAATATTTTGTTTAGAATCCGCTGTTACCAATTCATTTAGAAGTATTTGATAAGTTATTCACAGCAGAATGTTAGCAAATAAAGCTGTTTTGTTAATTATTTGCGTATAAAATATACGCAAAAAGTTGTAAAAAATAAAAAGTCGTTGTATCTTGCAGTATATTTAAAAACAAAAGATTACAAACTCAAATGAATGAACGCATCGCTTTAAATGAACGGTTTAAGAAGGTTTTTGGGGAATTAAGACAACGAGGTGAAATCGTTAAAAATAATCGCCAAAAAAGTATGACAGCTTTTGCTAAAAAGTTAGGAACAAGAGGTCATATTATTAACTGTTATTTAAATGATGAAGATGAACGTAAAATTACATTCGATCAAGCAAAAAAGTTATGCGACGTTTTTGGTGTAAGCGAGGATTTTATATTTAAAGGTGAAGGAAAACCATTTTTAAATAAAAAAGATTTGCCAACTCCAGACGATAAAATTTCAACAATTTTGAATATACCATTCCATCCTAATATATTGTTTACAAGCGTTGAGGCTTTTTCGAGCAATACGATAAGCATCGAATTATTGGAAGATAATCAACGCTTTTTTATTCCTGGTGTCGATGGCGATTTGGTCGCTTTTAATATCAATGGTCGAAGTATGGAACCGACAATTACAAGTGGTGATATGGTGATTTGTAGTCCGATTGAACATAAATCTGATGTGAAAGATAATCATGTTTATGCGATTGTTTCTAATTCTGCGGTTTGGGTAAAACGTGTTCAAAGAGAGTTTAATGAAAAAGGAGATTGTACACATTTGCGTCTAATTTCTGATAATTCTGATGAGTTTGACCCTTTTGTAGTCGATGTCGAAGAGATTCGTAAAGTATTGAAAGTACGGAAACGTCTAACTGGTTTGGACGATTTTTAAAGATATATGAAATGTAAATCTAACATTTCAAAAGAGCTAAGTTGCTGCGTTTTTTAGATTGTTGTAATCCTCGTACTTTGGTGCGAGGATTTTTTTTGTGCTGTACTAATTTAGCAGATTTTTGTCAAATCCTGTGTTATCTACTTTATCTACAATTCAATCACAATTGAAAAAATCAAAATTCTTATCTTTAGGTGAATTTTTTAAATATTATTTAAACCAAATATTAAAAAAGAATGCTTAAAAAAATAATTACTTTAGGATTAGTCTTGACTTGTTTTAGCTTTTTCGCACAAGCACAAGACACCGAAAAATTGACAAACGCAGAAGGTAGCGAATACGAATTTGAAGTGCTTAGAAGTTTGGAACGTGATGGCGTTGAGAATCAAGGTCGTTCTGGAACTTGCTGGAGTTTTTCGTCTTTATCATTTTTTGAGGCAGAAGTAAAACGGATTACTGGTCGTGATGTCGCCTTATCACCGATGTATGTTGTACATCACACTTACGAAGATAAAGCGGAAAAATATGTTCGTATGCACGGACATTTGAACTTTGCGGCTGGAGGTGCTTTTCACGATGTTGCTTATGTAATTGATGAATATGGAATCGTGCCAAAAGAAGTTTACACTGGTAAAGATGAAAACGCAAAACGCCACGATCATGGTGAAATGGATGCCGTTTTGAAAGCGTCTGTTGATGCTGTTTTGAAACGCAAAAAACCATCAGATAAATGGGATGATATGATTAGTGGAATTTTAGATAACTATTTGGGTGAGTTGCCAACAAACTTCGAGTATGATGGTAAAAAATATACACCGAAAGAGTTTTCTAAAACAATGGGTTTGAACATGGACGATTATGTGTCGATTACTTCTTTCACACATCATCCGTTTTATGAAACATTCGATATCGAAGTTCCTGATAACTGGATGAGCAAAGAATCTTACAACTTGCCATTAGATGAAATGATGGATGTTTTTAATAATGCAGTTGACGAAGGTTATTCAATTGCTTGGGGTTCAGATGTTTCTGAAAAAGGTTTTAACTATCGTGCAGGTTTGGCAGTAATGCCGAAAGATCAATCTACTTTATCTGTAAAAGGAAAAGATAGCAAGAACTTTAATGATGCTGGTGCTTTTAAATATGGTGAAGCATTCAAAAAACCTGTGGAAGAATTGGAAATTACACAAGAATTGCGTCAAGAAGGATTCGATAATTATGAAACTACGGACGATCACGGAATGCACATTATTGGTGTTGCAAAAGATCAAAACGGAAAACGTTATTATATCGTGAAAAATTCTTGGGGAAAAACGAATCAATGTGATGGTTATTTCTACGCTTCTGAAACATTTGTAAAGTATAAAACCATTAATTTCTTGGTTCACAAAGATGCTTTACCAAAGAAGATTAGTAAGAAATTGGGACTTTAATTTTAAGTAATAAGTATTACTGAATTATAGTAAAAAAGCCGTTATTTCGATTTTGAAATAACGGCTTTTTGATTGTATTGAAAATAAAAATTGTATTTAATATAGTATTAATTACCGATTATTTGAATGCTGATGAACAGTTTATAATCGCAAGTTTTTGAATTTTTTTTGAAATTTTTTTGGATAAAAAAGGGCATATTATTTACTGTATAATCATTTTTTTGCTTCCGCAAATACCAAATAGTGGTTCTCAATCTCTTCAAAATAAATATCAAAATTGGTGTTATAGTTATCTTTAATTACCCTTCCAGTGGTTTTGCCTTTCGGCAAATAGTAGAATGGATCGACTAAAATGTGCTGACGAAAGTCCAATTTTTTCTTTCCGTAAGCCTTATATAATGCTTCTTTTGCTCCCCAATAAATGTGTAAATGTTGTAAATGATTGGTTTCATTTAGGCTTTCTGTTTCTTCGGGTCGCATAAATTTATGAGCAATTCGTTTGATTTTTGGAGCAATTTTTTGAATATCTATACCAATAGATTGGTCACTCACAACAACTGTTGCTAAACCTTTTGAATGACTTATTGACAAATGTCGTTGACTGTTTTGTAAGATAGGTTTACCAAATTCATCAGAATAACAAAACACATTATCACCCAACATTTGCTGTAATAAATGTCGAGCAGCTAACCATTCTGTTTTTCTGCGTTCGTTCATTTTAGCGACTTTTGCCAAACTTTTTGCTGTGATTTGCATACGATTTAGAAAGTAATCAGGCGTTTCTTCTATTCGCCAAATACCGATTTGTGTGTTGTTTTTATATATTTTGTTCTTGATTAGCATGATTTCTAAATTGGTAAAATATTAAAATCCTTTCCATTTTTCATATCTACTTTGTATTGCAAAGCCGTTTCGTGAGTTGTTTTTCGCATTGAGCGAAACTCAAAATTTGGAAATTCATTTAAAAATTTATCATTTTCATATCGAAAAGTTGTACCGGAACTTCGAGCAGATTCTTTGGTCAAAAATGGTTTTTTGCCTGTTAATTTTGAGCCTATCCAAGCCAATCTCCATGCTAATTCTTGTATGAATTTCGTGACTTTTATACTCGGTTTTGGCTGTTCCAAATTTTCTGCAATCCAATTTAAAAAGGTCTGATATGGAATATTTTCAGCATTTAAAATGTACCGTTCATCTGTAATATTGCTATCCATAATTTGAATCATTGCTTTCGCTACATCTCGCACATCAACAAAACCCGTTGCACCAATTGGATAAAATTTTAGTCTATTATTGATTTGATGAAAGAAGCCATTTGTACCATTATCCCAAAAACCACTGCCAATGATTACCGAAGGATTCACCACCACAACCTCCAAACCTTCGGCTGCACCTCGCCATGCTTCTTGCTCACCTTGAAACTTTGAAATAGCATATTTTGTATTCATTGGATTACGAACAAACATGATGTTTTCATTGACATTTGGTGTCTCTTTACTTCGTCCAATTGCGGCAATTGAACTAACATGAAGTAAGCGTTTTACGCCAGTTCGCAAAGCCATATTCACGACATTTGCTGTACCTTCGACGTTGATTAAATGGAGCATTTCTGCTTCTTTTGGGTCAAAAGAAACGATGGCTGCACAGTGATAAATGCAATCAATTCCTTCCATTGCATCTTCCAAACTGATAACATCTAAGACATCTGCTTCCACCCATTCGACTTTATTTTTGATATTTTCTACCAATTTCATCGAACTATTTGTTCGCCGAGTTGCTCGAATATCCGCACCTTTTTTCACTAAATATCGTAATAAATACGATCCCAAAAAGCCTGTTCCGCCAGTGACTAATATTTTCATAATTGATTGCTACAATGTGAATACTGTTAATTCAACACAAAAGTACGAAGTTAGTTGGAAACTAAAACAGCCCTTCATAAAACTCTACAATTCTATCATCAGTAAAAATATCACGAGGTTCAATTGGTCGAGAAAGAACAATTCCGTCCAATGTTTTACAGCGGCTAAGTGCCACATAAGTTTGTCCAGCAGCGAATGCACCTCTTCCCATATCGACAATAATATTAGAAAAAGTCTTTCCTTGACTCTTGTGAATCGTGATTGCCCAGGCTAAAGTTAGTGGATATTGTTTGAATGTTCCGACAATATTTGCTTTGATTTCACCACTATTATTTAAGGTGTAACGTTGGATTTCCCACTCGACTTTTTCGACATCAATGATGCGTCTTTTTCCATTTTCATTGGTTTCAACTTTGATAATTTCATTAGAAATTTGAACTACTTTTCCGATTGTTCCATTAACAAATTTTCGCTTTGGATCATTCTTAACGAACATCACTTGAGCATCTTTTCGGAGCTTTAAAATGGCATCAGTAGGGAAGGCAGATTCTCGAAAATTGCCAGTTACACTTGCCAAAAAACTGAACTCCATTGAGGTTAATTTGGCTAATTTTTCTTTATTAATTTTGTTAACTAAGGCATTTCGAGGAGACAAAGTAATGTGGAAATCATCTTCAATCATGGAACTCGGAATGACTCTTTGATTCAAATCTTCTAAGGTATCACGGTCAAATTGATTGGTACGAATGTCATCTAAAATACGTATAAAATGACGATGTTCTTGACGAAAAACTTCCTGTAATTCGATGCGTTCATAGTCCAATTCTTGGAAGACATTAGCCGAAAAAAAGTAAGGGCTTTCGTAATTTTTTTGCATTAAAACAGCTTCTTCATTGGAAGCAACAACTGGCGGTAATTGAAATAAATCACCAACAAAAAGCATCTGAACACCACCAAAAGGTTCGATCATATTGCCTCGATGTAGGCGTAAAAAGAAGTCAATATTGTCCATCATGTCTGCACGAACCATCGAAACTTCATCAATTACGATGATGTCAATCTTCTTATAAAGGCTTTTATTTCGCCTCAATTTGATGTCTTTCCTTGAGATTGGTTTTGGCGGAAAGCCAAAAAAAGAATGAATTGTTTGACCATTTACATTCAAAGCAGCTAAGCCAGTTGGTGCTAAAACGACAACTTTTTTCTTGGTTGTTGTCCGAAAAAGTCGAAGTAAAGTTGACTTTCCTGTACCTGCACGACCTGTCAAAAAGGCACTTTGTTTAGTCTTTTCTAATAAGTTTAGCGTATATTTGAAGTCGCTATTTATCGTAATTGTTGGTTGGTTTTTCATGATTTATTATCTAAAAAGCCTGACTAATTTCTAAAATTTGTCAGGCTTGAATTACTGTGTTTTTTGAGGAAAAGCGTTTACATAAACCCTTAAACTACCATATAATTCCTCTATCCAAAATGGGCAAGTCAAACAATTTTGAGCGAATTTTTCTGTTCTAAAATCATTAGGTAAAATCAAAATTTGAGTATTTTCTACAGTTGATTCATTTGCGAAAAACAAAAATTCGGTCATCAATTCTTTAGATAATTGCAAATCATTTTTAGCAGTAGAACAGGTAATAGTTGAACTTAATTCTGGTCGTTTATCTGCCTTTTGTTTTTCAATATCAAAGGTATTCGGAAAGTTAATTGTAAAACTTAACTCATCGGAATTGACCGTTTTTATTTGATAAATTCCTTCTGGAATGACTGTTTCATTATCATATAATCTAGTACCATTTTGAGAGTTTTCTAATAAAATACTATCAGAAAACATCAAGTGATTTTGGTTACCTTTGTCTGTAATCCAGACTTCTGCTAATTGTTCTTTTTTATAAACAAATAGTGTTGTTCTTTCAATTGGATGAGTTATATTTTTTTCTTTAATTTCGTTTTTTATCTCTTGTGTAGCCTCCTTATCTAAGTTGATTTTTCGTTTATTGAATAGGTCAAGTATACCAAAAGGTGAAATTACCCAAAGGAAAATCAGTACAAAAAGGCTAATTATAATTAAATAAATTTTCTTCATATTTGCCACCAATAGAAATTAATATTACATATTAATTATTGATAATCATGTTTTTAACTAAAAAGTAATACGTTTTTTCGATAATATATAATGATATGGTATATATTTGTAATAATTCAATGTATCGTATTTTGTTATTTATACCTAACACCTTAATTAATAATATTTATTGGAAATTCCAACAAAAGTCACTTATTATATTCATAAAAATAAATGGCTAAACTGTATTTAATTTAATGGTCAACTGCTAAAATATTAAAAGGACTATGAGAAAGTATTTTACTATCATTTTTATTTTATTAATTTCAATAACTGTTTTTGCTCAGAATACTCGACAACTAAACGGAATACAAAATAATCTAAATAACCCTAACTGGGGAGCTGCAAACACTAATTTTATTTGGTCAACAACAGTAGATTATGCCGATGAAATATCAACTCCATCAGGAGCAAATCGTCCGAGTGCAAGAGAGATTAGTAACTTGATTTGTCATCAAGATTCATTTATGGCAAATGAGAAAGGTTTGAGTGATTTTGTATGGACTTGGGGACAGTTTTTAGACCATGATATCATGTTAAGTATATCTGCAACACCTGCCGAAATCATACCTATACAAGTTCCATTATGTGATCCAGAGTTTGATCCAAACTGTACAGGAACAGTCACAATTCCACTACGAAGAGCAGAATATGATCCTGCAACAGGAACTTCTGTGGCAAATCCTCGAACACATGTAAATCGCACAACTTCCTATATTGATGCTTCTGCTGTATATGGAACTGAACCATTTCGTTTGGCTTGGATGCGGACTTATCAAGATGGACGAATGAAAACTTCAATTGATAATTTATTACCATATAACACAGTTACAGGCAAGCTTGGAGCGGTGATTGATCCTAATGCTCCACCGATGGATTTGGCTGGTGGATTTCCTCAAAAGCACTTTATAAGTGGAGATGTTCGTGCGAATGAACAACCAACTTTGACGAGTTTGCATGTCCTATTTTTGAGAGAACACAACAGAATTTGTGACGAAATAAAACAGCTTCAACCAACATGGACAGATGAACAAATTTTTCAACGTGCAAGAAAGGTTGTTGGAGCAATGATTCAGGTGATTACTTATGAGGAGTTTTTACCTGCTATTGGTGTTGAACTTCCTCCATATCAAAATTATGATGCAACCTTGAATGCAGGCATTATGAATAGTTTTTCTGGTGCAGCTTTTCGTTTTGGACATTCAGCCGTAACTGGAACTTTGGTAAGATATGATGAAGATGATGTATTTAGTTTTGGGAGTGTAGATATTCGTAGTGCTTTTGCTAATCCAACATTCTTGCAAGATGAAGGAGGAATTGAACCGTTTTTACGAGGCTTAGCAGCACAGAAACATCAACATATAGATACTAAAATTACATCTGATTTAAGAAATTTTTTATTTGGACAACCAGGTTCGGGAGGAATGGATTTAGCAGCCCTAAATATAGAAAGAGGACGAGAAAAAGGATTACCACACTATAATTTATTACGCCAAAATTTTGCTCTATCGCCAGTTAACAGTTTTTCTGATATTACATCTGATATTGTGTTACAGCAACAGTTACAGCAATTGTATGGTACAGTTGACAGTATTGATGCGTGGATAGGTTTACTATCAGAAGATCATGTTCCAAATTCCATTTTTGGACCTTGTATGGTCGAAATGATTCGAAGTCAGTTTGAGTATTTGAGAGACGGAGATCGCTTGTATTATGAAAATGATCCAACATTTTCAGCATTAGAATTGACTGCAATAAAACAAACAAGATTGGCACATATTATTCGTAGAAATACAGATATTATAACGATTCAGGATAGTGTGTTTTATGCTCAAGAACGAGATTTAGTAAGTGTTGAGTTATTACCATTTCAACAAATACGAAGGTTAGAATTAGATGCTTATCCAAATCCAACACAAAAATATTTTACTATTAGAATGAATGCAGTAAGAAATGGAAGTGGAACGTTATTGATTATTGATGGGTCAGGTAGAGTTGTTCGTGAAGAGCAGTTAAATATTGTCACAGGTGAGAATCAATTTAAATTTGAATTAGATGATGATTTGGCATCAGGTTTATATAGTATCATGGTTAATATAAATGGTGACAGAGGAAATCTTAAAATTCTCAAATTAGGAAACTAATTGTACCTAATTGAGATTTTTTTCTCAAAATGAAATGAATACTGTTTGTTATATGAGTTTTTGGTTGAAATAGTTATTCTATTCTAATAAATATTTTTTTTGTATAAATTATTATCATTTAGTAATCAATGTAGTATTGATTTAATTTATTTTTAATATGTATTTTTTTGAAAAGCAGTTGTTTGTCAGAGTTGACAGATAGCTGCTTTTTTATTTCACACTTGTTCGTTTTTATGAAAAAAGGATAAGAATTATAATCTTTTTGAAAATGAACAATTTAATTTATTTTTAATATTTAAATCTTTGATGTTCTAAATGTTAGTTGTCTTTTGTTGTTTTTATTACAGATTTTATGGTGAAAAGCTATGAAATGACGATGTTAAAAAGTGTTAAGTCGGTATGATTTTAGTTGTATATTAATGTCACATTATGCCTAATTTAGAATGGTACAAAAAAAATGGCTTTCTGTGACAAAGTTTTTATACATAAAATGGAATAATTAATTTGCTAACTAATCTAAATATCAATAATAGCAATTTGCTATTGATAGCATTAAATCTTAAAGCTTTATTTCCTAATTATTGTAGCTCAAAGTGTCTACTTTAAAAAATTAATGTAGATAAAGGAAATATTAACTAAGAGTAATTAGTAAGGAAAGAATTTATTACCCAAAATGAATAAAAACTTATATGAGATTTCCATATGTGGGAATTTAATTAAATTGTTATTGCTTTTTAAAATAATAAAATTAGAATTGACAATAAATTGATATTCTTATATTACTGATTGATAATCAGTAATATATAAAATAATTTTACATGAATTTTTTCATGTAAAGTCATTAGAAAGTCAATTGAGTTCAAATGGAATTAGAGGGCATCTTTTTTGGAGTATGTCTACTAATATAAAAACCAATTATCTAAAAATAACAGCATGAGAAACCAAACTGCTACGAGAAAATCAACAAATTACTATTACCAAATCTCTACATCCTCATCTGAGGAAGCTGTATCATCTGAACCAGATGAGGACAGGCAAGGTGCTGTTATGCAGATAGGTCAACCAGCGAAGTTCCAAAATACCTTTAATATGAATACACATCAACACCTTTCAATGAAAAATTTATTGGAAAATTCAAACCAACGAAGTGTGTCACGTTTAATTCAAGACGGGCAAATTACTTCTTTATTTAATTTAGTTCCAAATGTAGTTAGAGGCACGTTAGTGTTTTTATTATTAATGGGATTGTCAATTGCTTCACAAGCACAGAACTGTGGTACATTAGTCCGTTGGGATGTTAGCTCGTGTTCTTCGAATAGTGATTATTCTGAGTTCACACCTTCTTTTCCAGGAACTGCTTGTACAAGTGTTTCTGCTTCTAATATCGGATTAAATGGTTCTACCGCAGGACATTCCTGTAATTTTGGACGACCTTCGGGTGATGGGATTGGAGTTTGTAAAGGTGGATTTACAAGTGCTACTTATGATCCAAATGCAACAACTGCTTTTAAGTTCGAGACAACTATTCCGAACAACTCAAGTGGTTCAATTACTAAATTGAGTTTTTGGGAATATTCAGGAAGTCCTATTCAGTTTGTTACTTCTCCTGGAAGTTACTTTACAAATAACTATCCTACCAAGTATGGTGTTCGTGTTTTGAAAGATGGTGTTGAAATTTATCAAGAATCTAATTTAAATACTTCTGATGAATGGTCATTAGAAGAATTGAATTTTACAGGAATTGATTTTGCCTATACAGGTGGCGAGGTTTTTACTTTCTTATTGTATGCTTATGCTCCTGCTGGTTTGACAGGAACACAGCAACAAGGAATTTGGGATCTTGATGAAATTTCTATTGAAGGTTGTTGTGGAAATCCTGGAGATGTATGTTCTTCAAATAATGCAGATGTATTTAACATTGCTCCAGTAGCTGGGGCAACAAGTTATAACTGGACATTAACAGGACCAGCTGGTGGTTCGATAGTTAGTGGTCAAGGTACAACTTCAATTACAATTGATTGGACAGGAGGAACAGTTGGACAGCAAGCTCAATTATGTGTAGCGGCTGTAAAAGATGGATGTGAAGGCTCTCCTACTTGCCAAACTTTAAACTTAGTAACTTGTAGTGATGGAACTGGAAATGGTTGGGCTTTTGATTGTGGTGAAGATGTGGAAGTTGAAATCGTCGGAACAGGAACAAACAGCAATTCAAATACAACATTAAACTTTACAAATGTTTCAAATATAGATAGTATTGTTGTAGAAGCCGTTCATAAAAATGGAACAGCTCCTGCAAGTATGACATTTACTTCGGCTTCTCAAACAATTACTGCTCTGAGAACTCCAGTAAATAATGCAGGTAGTAGTCAAGGTGTTTATCGAGCAACAATGAATCCTGCTTCATCAATTACATTATCAACATCAACACCAAGTAACACTTGGTCTTTTGTAGCTTATGTGTTTAGATCAAATACAGGAAGTGGTGGAACACCTTCGGTCGGTCAATATAATGAAGACTATTTATATTATGCCAATACTCCGGGTATAGCAACATATACTTTAGACTTACCGATTTCGACAGGTTCTAAGAATTTAGAAATTCAAGTTCCGATTTCAGAGTTGAATTTTGATAGTAGAATTGCAAGAATTACAGCAACAGCAGGTGGTGTTTCACAAACAATTGAGGTATCACAACCTAATTTAGGAACATCATTGAATATTACACCTTTTACGTTATCAAATGTGCCTGGCAATATAGGTTCTGTTTCAGTAACAGTTCAGTCTCCAGATCCTTCAACTGATCCTCAAGGCAAAACGGGAGATTCTTTCTTATTTGCAGGAGCAGTATTTGTAGGTGTTGAATGTTCTGATGATTTAGATGCAGTTGCTACGGGAAGTAATTTGGATTGTTATGGTGATACAGATGGAACAGTCGATTTGACAGTTACAGGTGGAACATCACCTTTCACTTATGCTTGGAGTAATGGAGCAACAACTGAAGACTTATCAGGAGTTGGTGCAGGAACTTATTCTGTTACTGTTACAGATAATAATAGTAACACAGTAATTGCGAGTGCAACAGTTACTCAACCAAATGCTTTATTACCAAATGCAGTCGCAACAGCAGAATCATCAGCAAATGCAGATGATGGAACAGCAACTGCAAATCCAACAGGTGGAACGCCAGGTTATACTTACGCTTGGAGTACAGGAGCAACAACTCAAACTATTACGAGTTTAGCACCGGGTACTTACACGGTTACTGTTACAGATACAAAAGGCTGTACAGGAATTCAAAGTGTAGTTGTTGAGCCTTTCATTTGTGATTTAGCTATTTCAACTTCAACATTACAAAATGTAAATTGTAATAATGGAAGTGATGGTAGTATGACTGGTTTGCCAACAGGCGGAACTGCACCTTATACTTATTTGTGGAATACAGGAGCAACAACGCAAACCTTGACGAATATTTCAGCAGGAACATATACTGTTACTGTTACGGATTCAAAAGGTTGTACAGCAGGTGCAAGTGGAATTGTCACTGAACCTACTGCAATTGTAGTTAATGCCAGTTCCACAAATGAAACAGGGTTAAACCTGAATGATGGTACAGCAACTGCAAATCCATTCAACGGTACACCAGGTTACACTTATGCTTGGAGTAATGGAGCAACAACACAATCCATTTCTAATTTAGCTCCAGGTACATATACAGTAACGGTGACGGATGCGAATGGATGTCCAGCTACTGAAACAGTAGATGTTGCAGGAGTTGTTTGTGGAGCAATTACAGTAGGTATGTCAAAAACAGAACCTGCTTGTAATGGTCAAATGACAGGAACAGCAACTGCAAGTCCAAGTGGTGGAACAGCACCTTACTCTTATTTATGGAGTAATGGCTCAACTGCTCAAACCATTACAGGCTTAGGAGCAGGTTCTTTCTCTGTTACTATCACAGATAATGTTGGATGTACGGCAACAGGAAGTGTCACCATAACTCAACCATCTGTTTTATCCTCAGGAGCAGTTGCTACAAATGTAACTTGTTTTGGTGCATCAGATGGAACAGTTGAATTGACTGTAAGTGGTGGAACAACTCCTTACACATTCTCTTGGAGTAATGGAGCAACAACGGAAGATTTATCAGGATTGCCTCCAGGTAACTATACAGTTGTAGTTACAGATGCGAATGGTTGTCAATCTTTTGTTGGTGTAACAGTTACTGAACCAGCAGTATTAGTAGCAAATGCAGTGTCAACAGAAGAGACAGCATTGAATGCCGATGACGGAACAGCAACTGCAAATCCAACAGGTGGAACGCCAGCTTATACTTATAATTGGAGTACAGGAGCTACAACTCAATCAATTTCAGGTTTATCGCCAGGTACATATATTGTTACTGTTACAGATCAAAATGGTTGCGAATCTATCGAGTCGGTAGTTGTCGAACCATTTATTTGTGATTTAGAGGCATTGGCTGCTGCAACAGATGCAAGTTGTAATAATGGTTCTGATGGAACAGCAACAGCAACACCATTAGATGGAACATCACCTTATACATATTTATGGAGTGATGGTCAAACAACTCAAACAGCAACAACATTATCAGCAGGAACTTACACAGTTACAATTACAGATTCAAAAGGTTGTACAGCAGGTGCAAGTGCAATTGTTGGTGAACCAGGGCCTGTAATTGTAAATGCAAGTGCAACAGGTGAAACTTCGGTTGGTGCAAATGATGGAACAGCAACAGTAACACCTACAGGAGGAACAACTCCTTATACTTATAATTGGACAGGTGGACAAGGAACACAAACAATAACTGGTTTAGCACCAGGAACATATTGTGTGACCGTTACAGATGCAAAAGGTTGTGTTCAATCTGAATGTGTTACGGTTTCAGGTATTTCTTGTGCATCATTTAATGTTGGGACAACAAAAGCTGATATTAACTGTAATGGTCAATCAACAGGTTCTGCAACAGCAAGTCCAACAGGTGGTCAAGCTCCTTACTCTTATGTATGGAGTGCAAATACAGGTAGTCAAACTTCTCAAACAGCGACTGGTTTATCCGCAGGAACATATAGTGTAACTGTCACGGATGATGTAGGTTGTTCTAAAACACAATCTGTAACCATCACACAACCTTCTGTATTATCAGCAGGTGCTGTTTCTACAAACGTAACTTGTTTTGGTGCAGCAGATGGAACAATAGAATTGACAGTAAGTGGAGGTACACAACCTTATGCTTACGCTTGGTCGAATGGATCAACAACAGAAGATTTAGCAAGTTTATCACCAGGTAATTATACCGTAGTAGTGACAGATGCAAATGGTTGTACAACTTTTGCAGGTGCATTAATTACTGAACCTCAAGTTTTAATTGCAAACGCAACATCTACAGATGAAACAGCATTAAACGCAGATGATGGAACAGCAACAGTCGCTCCAACAGGTGGAACTTCTCCTTATACATACTTATGGTCAACAGGTGCAACGTCTCAATCTGTTTCTAACTTAGCACCAGGAACTTACACTGTTACCGTAACGGATCAAAATGGTTGTGAATCTATCGAGTCGGTAGTTATCGAACCATTTATTTGTGATTTAGATGCAGTCGCTTCTGCAACTGACGCAGATTGTAATGGTGGTGCTGACGGAACAGCAACGGCACAAGCAATTGGTGGAACATCACCTTATACTTATTCTTGGAATAACGGACAAACAACTCAAACTACAACTGGTCTTACAGCAGGAACTTACACCGTAACTATTACAGATGCAAAAGGCTGTACAGCAGGTGCAAGTACAATTGTTGAAGAACCAACGGCAATTATACCAAACATATCAGCAACAAATGAAACGTCATTCGGTGCAAATGATGGAACAGCAACAGTAACACCAACAGGAGGAACGAACCCTTATACTTTTGCATGGAGCACAGGTGCGACCACACAAACCGTTACAGGTTTAGCACCTGGTAATTATTCAATTACAGTAACAGATGTAAATGGCTGTACAGCAACAGCAACAGTTACTGTTTCAGGAATTAATTGTGGTTCATTCAATGCTGGTATTACAAGTGTTGATCCTGCTTGTTTCGGAGCTTCAACAGGTTCTGCGACAGCAAATCCACAAAACGGAACAGCACCTTATACATATACATGGAATACAGGAGCAACTTCACAAGTGTTATCAAATATCACAGCAGGAACATATACAGTTACAATTACAGATAATGTAGGTTGTGTAGTTACAGTTTCTACAACATTAAGTCAACCATCGCCACTTTCAGCAGGAGTTGTGGCAACAGATATTTCTTGTTTTGAAGCAGCAGATGGTACAATGGACTTAACAGTAAGTGGAGGTACTCAACCTTATACGTTTACTTGGAACAATGGAGCAACCACAGAAGATTTAGCAAATTTAGACCCTGGAACATATTCTGTAATTGTTACAGATGCTAATGGTTGTACTGCAAATGCAGGTGGAACAGTTGTCGAACCTACAGAAGTATTTGCAAACGCAACTTCAACTGACGAAACTGCAAACAACGCAGATGATGGAACTGCAACGGTAACGCCAACAGGAGGAACTTCTCCTTATACTTATTTATGGTCAACAGGTGCAACAACACAATCTGTTTCTAACTTAGCACCAGGGACATATACGGTTACAGTTACAGATGCTCAAGGTTGTGAAGATATTGAGTCTGTTGTTATTGTGGAATTTGGTTGTAATTTAACAGCAACAATTACAAAAGATAATGATGTAACTTGTAATGGTGGAGCTGATGGTTCTGCAACTGTAGATCCTTTAAGTGGTAATACACCATTTACTTATTTATGGAGTGATAATCAAACAACACAAACTGCAACAGGTTTAGCAGTAGGAACATATACCGTTACTGTTACAGATGCAACAAGTTGTACGGTAACTCAAACAATCACAATCGACGAACCAGTTATTATTACAATTACGAATGTAACACCAACACCAGTTTCTGATTGTGGATTAACAGATGGACAAATTACAATCATGGCATCAGGTCCAGGTGCATTACAATATTCAATTGATAATGGAACAACATGGCAAGCATCTGATATTTTCACTGGTTTGTCAGCAGGTACATATAATGTATTAGTAAGAAATGCGGATGGAACTTGTGTTCAGACTTACGGAGCAAATCCTGTAATAATCACACAACCTTCTGCACCAGTAATTAGTGGTGTGTCATCAACTGACCCAACTGATTGTAATACAACTGATGGTACAATTACTATTACAGCAAGTGGAACAAGTGGAACGTTAGAATACTCAATTGATGGTGGATTCTCTTGGCAAGCATCAAATACATTTAACAATTTAACAGCTGGAACTTATAATCCAGCAGTTAGATATAATGATAATACTTGTGAAGTAACAAATGCAGCGGTAACATTAGAAGCTCCTGCTTCACCAACAGTTACTAGTGTAACATCAACTGACCCAACTAATTGTGGTGTAAATGATGGTACAATTACCGTAACTGCAACAGGAACAAGTGGAACATTAGAATACTCAAATGATAATGGTGTTTCTTGGCAAGCATCAAATGTATTTAATAATTTAGCAGCGGGAACTTACGCCATCAAAGTAAGGTACACAGGCGGGACTTGTGAAGTAGCAGGTGCTACACAAGTTTTAACTGCTCCAGTTGCACCTTCTGTTACAAATGTAGCATCAACTGATCCAACAGATTGTGGTGTAAATGATGGTACAATTCAAATCACGGCAACAGGAAATGTTGCATTACAATACTCAATTGATAATGGTACAACATGGCAATCATCAGATTTATTTGTTGGATTATCAGCAGGAACTTACGAAATTAAAGTAAGAAATGTTGATGGTTCTTGTATTGTTTCTACTACGGATGAAGTATTAGATGCACCTCAATTACCAGTAATTAATTCTGTAGCATCAACTAATCCTACAGATTGTGGAACGGATGATGGAACAATTACAGTAACAGCAACAGGTTCTGATTTAGAATACTCAATTGATGGTGGAACAAATTGGCAAACAACAGGTTCATTTACTGATTTAGCACCAGGTACATATAATGTAGTCATTAGAAATGATGATGGTTCTTGTTTCGTTTATAATACTAATAACCCTGTTTTATTAGAAGCACCAGATGCACCAACGATTACAAATGTAGCATCAGAAGATCCGACAAATTGCGGTGTTACTGATGGAGAAATCACAGTTACAGTAACAGGTGGAAGTGGTTCTTATGAATATTCAATTAATGGTGCAGCAGGACCTTGGACAAATACAACAGGTTTATTTACAGGATTAGCTGGTGGAACTTATCAAGTAATGGTAAGAAATGCCGCAGATAATTCTTGTGAAGTAACAGGTGCAATCATTGTATTAACAGATAAAGTTGCTCCAACTATTGCAAATGTTGCATCAACTGATCCAACTGATTGTGGTGTTACTGATGGAACAATCACAATCACAGCAAGTGGTAGCGGAGCGTTACAATACTCAATTGACGGTGGAGGAACTTGGCAAGCATCGGATGCCTTTACAGGTTTAGCACCAGGAACATACCAAATTAGTGTAAGAAATATTGATGGTTCATGTGTTGTTGACGATTCAGATGTTACTTTAACAGAACCTCAATTACCAGCGATTACTGGTGTTGCATCAGCAAACCCATCAAATTGTGGAGCAAGTGATGGAACAATTACAGTAACAGCAACAGGTACAAATTTAGAATACTCAATCGACGGTGGTGTAAATTGGACGAATACAACAGGTTCGTTTACAGGTTTAGCCGACGGAACATATAATGTAGTTGTAAGAAACGACAACGGAACATGTGAAGTACCTTATACTTCTAATCCAGTTGTGTTAGTTTCTCCTTCTGCACCAGCAATCACAAATGTAGCATCAACTGATCCTACAAATTGTGGATTAACAAATGGTACAATTACCATTTCAGCAACAGGTGGAAGCGGTTCTTACGAATACTCAATTGATGGTGGAACAACTTATACAAATACAATAGGTTCATTCACAGGCTTAGCAGGTGGAGTTTACCAAATTAGAGTAAGAAACGCAGCAGATAATTCTTGTGAAGTAACTTATCCTGATGTAACATTGGTTGCACCAATAGCACCAGTTATCAATAGTGTAACTTCAAATGATCAATCAGATTGTGGTGTTACAGATGGTTCAATCTTAATATTAGCATCAGGAAGTGGTGCGTTAGAATACTCAATTGACGGCGGAACAACTTGGTACGCAACAAATAACTTTACAGGTTTATCAGCAGGAACTTACCAAATTAGAGTAAGAAATGTAGATGGAACTTGTGTTGTTTCAGAAGCAGACGAAGTTGTTGGTTCTCCAACTCCTCCAACTGCGATTAGTGCAGCTTCAACAAATCCAACAGAATGTGGTGTTGATAACGGAACGATTACCGTAACAGCAACAGCAGGAAGTTCAGCAGCAGAATACTCAATTGATGGTGGCGTAAACTGGCAAGCATCAAATAGCTTTACAAATTTAGCAGCAGGTACATATAATGTATTAGTTAGAAATAACGACGGAACATGTGAAGTTGCAAATGCTTCAAATCCTGTTATTTTGACTTCACCAAATGCACCAACAATTACAAATGTTGCTTCATCTGATCCTACAAATTGTGGAAGTTCAGATGGTCAAATTGTTATTTCGGCAACAGGCGGAACAGGAACATTCGAATACTCAGTTGATAATGGAACAACTTGGCAAGCATCAAATACATTTAATGGTTTAGATGCTTCTGATAATCCTTACCAAATCAAAGTTCGTAACTCAGTTGGTAACTGTGAAGTTACAGGACCAGTAGTGAACTTAACAGATAAAGTTCCTCCAACAATTTCACAAGTAGAATTTACCGATCCTACAGAATGTGGTGTTGATGATGGAACAATCACAATTGCAGCAACAGGTTCAGGAACATTACAATACTCAATTGATGGTGGAACAAATTGGCAACCATCGAATGTATTTTCAGCATTAGCGGCAGGAACATACCAAATTAGAGTTAGAAATATTGATGGAACTTGTATGGTTTCTGATGGAGATGTAATATTAGATGCACCTCAACAACCTGTTATTAACTCAGTAGCTACTACTGATCCTACAGATTGTGATACAGATAATGGAACAATTACAGTAAATACAACAGGTACAGGTTTAGAATACTCAATTGATGGCGGAACAAACTGGCAATCATCAAATTCATTCTCAGATTTGTCAGCAGGAACATATAACGTATTTGTAAGAAATACAGGTGGTTCTTGTGTAACAGCACACACGAACAATCCAGTAATTTTAACAGCACCTTCTGCACCAACTATTACTAATGTAGCATTTACAGATCCTACAAATTGTGGATTAGTAAACGGTACGATTACAGTTTCAGTAACAGGCGGAAGTGGTTCTTACGAATACTCAATTGACAATGGGACAACTTGGACAAATACAACAGGGAACTTTACAGGTTTAGATGCATCTGATAATCCTTACCAAATTAAGGTTAGAAATGCAGCTGATAACTCTTGTGAAGTAACAGGTTCTATTGTTAATTTAACAGATAAAGTAGCACCAACTATTTCAGGTGTTGTATCAACTGATCCAACAGATTGTGGTGTTGTTGATGGAACAATCACAATCACAGCAAGTGGAAGTGGTTCATTACAATACTCAATTGATGGTGGTACAACTTGGCAAGCGTCAGATAATTTCACAGGCTTAACAGCAGGAACTTACCAAATTAGAGTAAGAAATATTGACGGAACTTGTATTGTTACAGAAGCGGATGAAGTATTAAATGCTCCTGAATTACCAGTTATTAATTCAGTAACTTCTACTAATCCTACAGATTGTGATACTGATAATGGAACAATTACAGTAACAGCAACAGGAACTTCAATCGAATACTCAATTGATGGTGGAACAAACTGGCAAGCAACAGGAAACTTTACAAACTTAGCTCCAGGTACATATAATATTGCAGTAAGAAATACAGATGGAACTTGTTTCGAATTGGATACAAATAATCCAGAAGTATTAACTGCACCTTCTGCACCAAGTATTACAAATGTAGCATTTACAGATCCTACAGATTGTGGTTCTGCTGATGGTACAATCACAGTTACGGTTACAGGTGGAAGTGGTTCTTATGAATATTCAATTGATGGCGGAACAACTTATACAAATACAACAGGAATATTTACAAGTTTAGATGCTTCAGGTAATCCTTACGAAATCAGAGTTCGCAACGCAGCAGATAATTCTTGTGAAGTATCTTATCCAGATGTGAACTTAACAGATAAAGTTCAACCGTCAATCGCAACTGTAAGTAGTACAAACGTTACAGATTGTGGATTGTCAGATGGAACAATTACAATTACAGCATCAAGTGGACAAGGTGCTATAGAATACTCAATTGATGGCGGAACAAATTGGCAGCCATCAAATGTATTTACTGCTTTAGCAGCAGGTACATACCAAATTAGAGTTAGAAATATTGATGGTACTTGTATGGTTTCTGATACTGATGTAACAATCACAGAACCTACTGCACCAGCAATTACAAATGTTGCAGCAAATAATCCTTCAAATTGTGGTACTGATGATGGAACAATCACAGTAACAGCAACAGCAGGAACAGGTGCAACAGAATATTCAATTGATGGTGGTAATAACTGGCAAAACTCAAACAGTTTCACAGGTTTAGCA
Source organism: Saprospiraceae bacterium (assembly GCA_045106825.1). Lineage (GTDB taxonomy): Bacteria > Bacteroidota > Bacteroidia > Chitinophagales > Saprospiraceae > CAWVWD01. The sequence continues at coordinate 36,984 of JBGCFH010000073.1, forward strand.
GCAGGTACATATAATGTATTAGTTCGCAACTTAAACGGAACTTGTGAAGTAGCTTACGCTTCTAATCCAGTTACATTAATTGCACCGTCTTCACCAAGTATTGTAAATGTAACTTCAACTGATCCTACAAATTGTGGATTAGCGAATGGAACAATTACGATTTCTGCATCAGGTGGAAATGGACCATTACAATACTCAATCGACGGAGGTTCAACATGGCAAGCATCAAATACATTTAATAGTTTAGATGGTAATGATAGTCCATTTGAAATTAGAGTTTCAAACGCAGGAGCAACAAATCCTTGTGTTGTAACTTATCCAGATATTACATTAACGAATCCAGTTGCACCAGTTATCGCATCAGTTGTATCAACTGACCAATCTGATTGTAATGTTGTTGATGGAACAATCACAATTACAGCATCATCTGCACAAGGTGCAGTTGAATACTCAATTGATGGTGGAACAAATTGGCAACCATCAAATGTGTTTACTGCTTTAGCAGCAGGTACATACCAAATTGCAGTAAGAAATATTGATGGAACTTGTATTGTAACAGATACAGACGAAGTTATCAATGTTCCTGAAACACCAGTTGTAAACAGTGTAGCATTAACAGACCCAACTAATTGTGGTGTGAATGATGGAACAATCACTGTAACAGCAACAGGAACTTCAATCGAATACTCAATTGATGGTGGATTAAATTATCAAGCATCAAATTCATTCACAGGTTTAGCAGCAGGAACTTACAATATTACAGTAAGAAACACAGATGCAACTTGTGAACAACCATATAATAGTAACCCAGTCGTATTGACTGCACCAAATGCACCAAGTATTGTAAATGTAGCTTCGGCTGATCCATCAGATTGTGGAAACACAGATGGAACAATTACAATCTCAGCAACAGGTGGACAAGCTCCATTACAATACTCAATTAATAATGGTATTTCTTGGGAAACAAACAGCGGTTCTTATACGAACTTAGCAGGTGGAACTTACCAAATTAGAGTTAGAAATGCAGATGGTTCTTGTGAAACAACAGCTCCAAATGTAACATTGGTTACACCAGTTGCACCAACAGTAGCAAGTGTAGTATCAAATGATCCAACAGAATGTGGTGTAAATGATGGAACAATCACAATCACTGCAAACGGAACAGGAACAATTGAATACTCAATCAATAACGGAACGTCTTGGCAACAATCAGGTTCTTATGTTGGATTGACAGCAGGAACATACCAAATCAGAGTTAGAAACATTGATGGAACTTGTTTAGTAAGCGATGCAGACGTTATCTTGACTGCACCGCAATTACCTGTTATTAATGGTGTTGCTTCAACTGACCCATCAAATTGTGGTGTGAATGATGGAACAATCACGGTAACAGCAACAGGTTCTGATTTAGAATATTCAATTGATGGTGGAATTAATTTCCAAGCATCAAATGTATTTAATAGTTTAGGTGCAGGTACTTACAACGTAGTGGTTAGAAATGACGATGGAACTTGTGAGGTATTAAGTATTGACAATCCAATTCAGTTAGTTGCACCAAATGCACCAACAATTACAAATGTATCATCAAGCGATCCTACAGATTGTAGTGTTGCAGATGGGCAAATTGTAATCGCAGCAACAGGCGGAATTGCACCATTACAATATTCGATTGATGGTGGTTCAACTTGGCAAGTATCTAATACATTTAATAGTTTAGATGCTTCAGGTAATCCTTACGAAATTAGAGTTAGAAATAACGGTAACACATGTGAAGTAACTTATCCAGATGTTACGTTGACTGATAAAATTGCTCCTTCAATCACATCTGTTAATAGTACAAATATTACAAATTGTGGATTAACTGATGGAACAATTACAATTACAGCATCATCTGTACAAGGTGCAGTTGAATACTCAATTAATGGTGGAACATCTTGGCAGCCGTCAAATGTATTTACGGCATTAACAGCAGGAACATACCAAATTAGAGTTAGAAACATTGATGGAACTTGTACTGTTTCAGATGCAGATGTAACAATCATTGCACCTGAGCAACCAGCTATTTCAAATGTAGCTTCAACAGATGAAACGAATTGTGGAGCAACAGATGGAACAATCACGGTAACAGCAACAGGTAGTTCAATCGAATACTCAATTGATGGTGGGAATAATTGGCAAGCAACAGGAAACTTTACAGGTTTAACAGCAGGAACATATAACGTTCAAGTTAGAAATACTGATGGAACTTGTGTAACAATTGATAACAATAATCCAGTTATCATTGATGCACCTTCTGCACCAAGTATTACAAATGTAACTTCAACTGATCCTACAGATTGTGGTGTTGCAGATGGAGAAATCATAATTACAGCATCAGGTGGCGGAAGTAAACAATACTCAATTGATGGTGGTTCAACTTGGCAAGCGTCAAACACTTTCTCATCATTAAGTGGTGGAACTTACCAAATTAGAGTAAGCCGTTCAAACGGAACATGTATTGTATCTTATCCAGATGTAACATTAACGGATAAAGTATTACCATCTATCGCATCTGTAAATAGTACAAATGTTACAGATTGTGGATTGAATGATGGAACAATTACAATTACAGCTTCATCAGCACAAGGTGCAATTGAATACTCAATTGACGGTGGAACTTCATGGCAACCATCAAATGTATTTAACGCTTTAGCGGATGGAACATACCAAATTAGAGTTAGAAATATCGATGGAACTTGTGAGGTATCAAATGCGGATGTAACAATCACAACACCTCAAGTACCAGTTATTAACAGTGTAACCTCAACTGATCCATCAAATTGTGGTGTGAATGATGGTTCAATTACTGTTGATGCATCAGGTACAGGTTTACAATACTCAATTGACGGTGGAATTAATTGGGTGAATAACGGAACATTCGCTGGTTTAGCACCAGGTACATATAATATAGCAGTTAGAAATAATACAGGAAGTTGTGTAACATTAAACACTTCAAATCCAATTATCTTAACTGCACCGAATGCACCAAGTATTACAAATGTTGTTTCAACAGAACCTACAGATTGTGGTGTTGCTGATGGAACAATTACGATTACAACACAAGGTGGAAATGGACCATTACAATACTCAATTGATAATGGTGCAACATGGCAAGCATCAGGAAACTTTATAGGATTAAGCGGTGGCGTTTACGAAATCAGAGTTTCAAACGCAGGTGCTTCTAATCCTTGTACAGTAACTTATCCAGATGTAACATTGACAGATAAAGTTGCTCCTTCAATCGCATCAGTAAACAGTACAGATGTTACAGGTTGTGGTGTTGATGATGGAACAATTACAATTACAGCTTCATCTGCACAAGGTTCGGTTGAATACTCAATTGATGGTGGTACAACATGGCAACCATCAAATGTATTTACTGCTTTAGCTGATGGAACATACCAAATTAGAGTTAGAAATATTGACGGAAGTTGTGAAGTGTCTGATCCAAACGTGACGATTACAGCACCTTCTTCTCCAGCTATTACAAATGTAGTGTCAACTGATCCATCAGATTGTGGTATTGTTGATGGTACAATTACAGTAACAGCAACGGCAGGAAGTTCAGCTCCTGAATATTCAATTGATGGTGGAACAAACTGGCAATCATCAGGAAACTTCACAGGTTTAGCAGCAGGTACATATAATGTATTTGTTAGAAATACGGGAAGTACTTGTACAGTAGCTTATCCTTCAAACCCTGTAATCTTATCAGCACCAAATGCACCAACTATTACAAATGTAGCATCAACTGATCCTACAGATTGTGCAGTTGCAGATGGTACGATTACGATTACATCAACAGGTGGACAAGGTGCAACTCAATATTCAATTGATGGTGGTGGAAACTGGCAAAACAGTAATTCATTCACAGCACTTGCAGGCGGAACATACCAAATCCGTGCAAGAAATGCGAATGGTTCATGTATTGTATCTTATCCAGATGTAACATTGACGGATAAAGTTCAACCAACTATTGCAAGTGTATCAGCTACAGATGTTACAGATTGTGGTGTTGTTGATGGAACAATCACAATTACAGCTTCATCAGCACAAGGTGCAGTTGAATACTCAATTGACGGTGGAACTTCTTGGGCTCAAGCAGGTACATTTACAGGATTGACAGCAGGAACATACCAAATTAGAGTTAGAAATATTGACGGAACTTGTGTAGTATCAAATGCAGATGTAGTCATTGAAGGACCTGCAACACCAGTTATTTCAACAGTAGCATCAACTGACCCATCAAATTGTGGTGTTGATGATGGTACAATTACAGTAACTGCAACAGGTACAACAGGAACTTTAGAATACTCAATTGATGGTGGAAATAATTGGAGTGCAAATGGCAACTTCACAAACTTAGCACCAGGTACATATAATGTAAGAGTTCGTTACGATGATGGAAGTTGTGAAGTAATCAATACTTCAAATCCAATTATCTTAACTGCACCAAATGCACCAAGTATTACAAACGTTGTATCAGTTGATCCAACAGATTGTGGAAATGCAGATGGTTCAATTACAATCACTGCAACAGGTGGAAGTGGTTCTTACGAATACTCAATTGACGGAAGTGATTATACAAATACAACAGGAAACTTTACAGGATTAAGCGGTGGAACTTACCAAATCAGTGTGAGAAATGCAGCGGATAATTCTTGTACAGTAACTTATCCTGATGTAACATTAACAGATAAAATCCAACCAGTTATTGCAAGTGTAACTTCTTCTGATGTTACAGATTGTGGTATAACTGATGGAACAATTACAATTACAGCATCAAGCGGACAAGGAACAATTGAATACTCAATTAACAATGGAACATCTTGGTCACAATCAGGAAACTTCACAGGATTGAGTGCAGGAACATACCAAATCCGTGTTAGAAATATTGACGGTTCTTGTTTAACAACTGATGCAGATGTAATAATTACTGCTCCTCAAATCACAACGATTACAAATGTTGCGTCAACTGATCCAACAAATTGTAATACGAATGATGGAACAATTACGGTTTCAGTAACAGGTGGAACAGGCGGAACAGAATACTCAATTGATGGTGGAACAAATTGGACAAATAGTGGAAACTTCACAGGTTTACCAGCAGGTACATATAATGTAGCGGTTAGAAATGATAATGGAACTTGTGTTGTATTAAGTCCTAATAATCCAGTTGTATTAGAAACACCAGCTTCACCAAGTATTACAAATGTAGCATCAATTGATCCTACAGAATGTGCAACGGCTGATGGAACAATCACAGTTACAGCAACTGGTGGAAGCGGTTCTTACGAATACTCAATTGATGGTGGAACAACTTGGACAAATACAACAGGTTCATTTACAGGATTAAACGGCGGAACTTACCAAATTAGAGTAAGAAACGCAGCGGATAATTCTTGTGAAGTATCTTACCCAGATGTAACATTGACTGATAAAGTATTACCAGTTATTGCATCTGTAAATAGTACAAATGCTACAGATTGTGGATTAACAGATGGAACAATTACAATTGTTGCGTCAAGCGGACAAGGAACAATTGAATATTCAATTGATGGTGGTTCATTCTGGTCACAATCAGGAACATTTACAGGTTTATCAGCAGGAACTTACCAAATCCGTGTTAGAAATATCGACGGAACTTGTGAAGTTTCAAATGCAGATGTAACAATTACAACACCGACTGCACCAGCAATCGTAAGTGTAACGCCAGCTGATCCTTCAAACTGTGGTGTAAATGATGGTACAATTACGATCAATGCAACAGCAGGAAGTGCAGCAGCGGAATACTCAATTGATGGTGGTCAAAACTGGCAGTCATCAAATACATTCAGTGGTTTATCAGCAGGTACATATAATATTGAGGTAAGAAATACAGGAAATACTTGTACAGTAGTTTACGCTTCTAATCCAGTAGTATTAGGTGTACCAAACGCACCAAGTATTACAACAGTAGCATCAACTGATCCTACAGATTGTGCAGTTGCAGATGGTACAATTACAATCACAGCAACTGGCGGAAGCGGTTCATTAGAATATTCAATTGACGGTGGTTCAACTTGGCAAGCATCAAATACATTTGGTGGATTAGATGCATCAGGAAATCCTTACGAAATCCGTGTTAGAAATGACAATGGAACTTGTATCGTTTCTTACCAAGATGTAAACTTGACAGATAAAGTTCAACCAAGTATCGCAAGTGTAACTTCTACAAATGTTACAGATTGTGGTGTTATTGATGGAACAATTACAATTACAGCAACAAGCGGACAAGGAACTGTTGAATATTCAATTGATGGAGGAACTTCTTGGTCACAATCAGGAAACTTCACAAACTTAACAGCAGGAACTTACCAAATCCGTGTTAGAAATATCGACGGAACTTGTATTACGAATAGTGCAGATGTAACTATCACAGCACCTACACAACCAGCAATTACAAATGTTGCTTCTGTTGATCCATCAAATTGTGGTGTGAACGACGGAACAATTACTGTAACAGCAACAGGTTCTAACTTACGTTACTCAATTGACGGTGGAACAAACTGGCAAGCAGGTAATATCTTTAGTAGTTTAGGAGCAGGAACATATAATGTAGCGGTTCGTTACGCAAACGGAACTTGTGTAACATTAGATCCTAACAATCCTGTTATCTTAACTGCACCAAATGCACCTTCAATCACAAATGTATTCTCAGCGAATCCAACAGATTGTAGTGTTGCAGATGGAACAATTACAATACAAGCAACAGGTGGAACAGCACCTTTACAATATTCAATTGATGGCGGTGCAAATTGGCAAGCAGCCAATAACTTTACAGGTTTAGCAGGTGGTTCTTACCAAATTAGAGTAAGAAACGCAAACAACTCTTGTGAAGTATCATCTACGGATGTAACATTAATTGACAAAATCGCTCCAACCATTTCAGCAGTAGCATCTACAAATGTTACAGATTGTAATGTAATGGACGGTTCAATTACAATTACAGCATCATCTGCACAAGGTGGCGTTGAATACTCAATTGATGGTGGAACAACTTACCAACCATCAAATGTATTCACAAACTTAACAGCAGGAACTTACCAAATCCGTGTTAGAAATATCGACGGAACTTGTTTAGTATCTGATGCAGATGTAATCATAACAACACCAGTTGCACCAGCAATTACAAGTGTAACACCAGCTAATCCATCAGATTGTGGATTAACAGATGGAACAATTACAATTGCGGCGACAGCAGGAACAGGAACGACAGAATACTCAATTGATGGCGGTCAAAACTGGCAATCATCAAATGTATTCAACGGTTTAGCAGCAGGAACATATAATATTGAAGCAAGAAACGACAACGGAAGTTGTACTGTAGTTTATGCTTCTAACCCTGTTATCTTAACTGCTCCAAATGCACCAAGTATTACAAACGTATCATTCACTGATCCTACAAATTGTGGAGCAGCTGATGGTACAGTAACAGTTACGGCAACAGGTGGAAACGGTTCATTAGAATACTCAATTGATGGTGGAACAACATGGCAAGCATCTAACGCATTCACAGGATTGACAGCAGCAGCAAATAATCCTATTAATGTTGTAGTTAGAAATGATAATGGAACTTGTGATGTAACTTATCCAACTATCACATTAACAGATAAAGTACAACCAGTTATTGCGAATGTAACTTCTACAAACCCTACGGATTGTGATGTTACAAATGGTACAATTACAATTTCAGCATCAAGCGGACAAGGTTCAGTTGAATACTCAATTAATGGTGGAACATCTTGGTCTCAATCAGGAAACTTCACAGCATTAGGAGCAGGAACTTACGAAATCCGTGTTAGAAATATTGATGCAACTTGTATTGTAACGGCAACAGATGTAGTTATTACTGCACCGACTGCACCAGCTATTACAAATGTAGTAGCAGATGATCCTTCTGATTGTGGTGTAACGGATGGTTCAATTACAGTAAGTGCAAATCAAGGTTCAATCGCAGGAACAAATGTAGCGGTTGAATACTCAATTGATGGCGGTCAAAACTGGCAAGCATCAAATAGCTTTACAGGTTTAGCAGCAGGAACATATAATGTTGAAGTAAGAAACACAGGAAATACTTGTGATGTAGCTTACGCTTCTAATCCAGTTGTATTAGGTTCACCAAATGCACCAAGTATTACAAATGTAGCATCAACTGATCCTACAGAATGTGCAGTTGCAGATGGAACAATCACAGTTACAGCAAGTGGCGGAAGTGGTTCATTAGAATACTCAAATGATGGTGGTTCAACATGGCAAGCATCAAATGTGTTTAACGCATTAAGTGGTGGAACTTACCAAATCCGTGTTAGAAATGACAATGGAACTTGTACAGTTTCTTACCCAGATGTAACATTGATTGATAAAGTTGCTCCAACAATCGGAACAGTAGCATCAACAAATGTATCTGATTGTGGAAATACAGATGGTTCAATTACAATCACGGCTTCATCAGCTCAAGGTTCTGTTGAATACTCAATTGATGGCGGTTCTTCTTACCAACCATCAAACGTATTTACAGGATTAACAGCAGGAACATACCAAATTAGAGTTAGAAATATTGATGGAACTTGTGTAACAACTTCAGCAGATGTTGTAATCACTCAACCAACAGCACCTGCTATTACAACAGTAGCACCGACGAATCCGTCAAATTGTGGTGTAGTTGATGGTTCAATTACAATTACTGCAACAGCAGGAACAGGTTTAACAGAATACTCAATTGATGGTGGTCAAAACTGGCAATCATCAAATAGCTTTACAGGTTTAGCAGCAGGTACTTACAACATTGAAGTAAGAAATGCGAATGGAACTTGTACAGTAGTGTATGCTTCTAATCCAGTTGTATTAACTGCACCAAATGCACCATCAATCACAACAGTAGCATCAACTGATCCTACAGATTGTGCAGTTACTGATGGAACAATTACAGTTACAGCAAGTGGCGGAAGTGGTTCATTAGAATACTCAAATGATGGTGGTTCAACATGGCAATCATCAAATGTATTCAATACATTAAGCGGAGGAACTTACCAAATCCGTGTTAGAAATGATGATGAAACATGTATGGTAACTTATCCAGATGTAACATTAGAAGATAAAGTAGCACCAGTTATTGGAAGTGTTGCTGCTTCAAATGTTTCTGATTGTGGATTGACAGATGGTACAATTACTATCTTAGCAAGTTCACCAAACGGTTCACCAATTGAATACTCAACTGATAATGGTGTTACTTACCAATCATCAAATGTATTTAGTGGCTTAACAGCAGGAACTTACCAAATCCGTGTTAGAAATACAGATTTAACTTGTGAAGTTTCAGATGCGGATGTAACAATCACAGCTCCGGCATCACCAGCAATTTCAAATGTAGCGACAACAAATCCTACAAATTGTGGTGTGAATGACGGAACAATTATCGTTACAGCATCAGGAACAACAGGAACATTAGAATACTCAATCAATGGTGGTATTACTTACCAAGCGTCAAACACGTTTAGCGGTTTAGCACCAGGAACATACAACGTTGCAGTTCGTTACGATAACGGAAGTTGTGAGGTATTAAGCCCAGCAAATCCAGCTATCTTAACTGCACCAAATGCACCATCTATTACAAATGTATCATTCACAGATCCTACGGATTGTGGTGTTGTAGATGGTACAATTACAATGACTGTATCAGGCGGAAGTGGTTCTTATGAATACTCAATCGACAACGGTACAACTTGGACAAATACAACAGGAATCTTCACAGGTTTAGCAGGTGGAGTTTACCAACCGTTAGCAAGAAATGCAGCGGATAATTCTTGTGAAGTATCTTATCCAAATATTACATTGACGGATAAAGCACAGCCAGTAATTGCAGGTGTTAACAACACAAATGTTACAGATTGTAACTTTGCTGATGGAACAATTACAATTACAGCATCAAGTGCAAGTGGTTCAGTTGAATACTCAATTGATGGTGGTTCTTCTTATCAACCATCAAACGTATTCACAAACTTAGTAGCAGGAACTTACCAAATCCGTGTTAGAAATATCGACGGAACTTGTGAAGTTTCTAATCCTGATGTAATCATTACAGAACCAACTGCACCTTCTAATGTTAGTGAGGTTTCAACAAACCCAACAGATTGTGGTGTTGTTGATGGAACAATCACAATTACAGCAACAGCAGGTTCAGGAACTATTGAATATTCATTAGATGGTGGATTGAATTGGACATTAAATAGTTCATTCACAGGTTTAGCAGCAGGTTCATATAATATTGTAGTAAGAAATGTAGGTGGAACTTGTTTCACACCTTATATTAATAATCCAGTTGTTTTAACTGCTCCAAATTCTGCATCAATTGTAAATGTAGCGTACACTGATCCTACAGAATGTAATGTATTTGATGGTACAATTACAATTCAAGCATCAGGTGGACAAGCTCCATTAGAATACTCAATTGATGGTGGAACAACTTGGGCAGCAAACGGTGGAACATTTACCAACTTAGCAGGTGGAAATTATGCAATCAGAGTTCGTAATGCGGATGAATCTTGTTTAATTACTTATCCAAATGTTACATTAGTTGATCCAGTTGCTCCAATTATTGCAACAGTAAACGCTACAAACACAACAGATTGTGGTGTGAATGACGGAGCATTAGTTATCAATGCAACAGGTCAAGGAGCATTATTGTACTCTATTGACGGAGGAACAACATGGCAAGCATCGGATTTATTTGATAATTTACCAAATGGTACTTATCCAATCCGTGTTAAGAATATTGACGGAACTTGTACAGTAGCAGGAGCGGACGCAATCATTCAAGGTCCAACTGCTCCAACTTCTATTGTAGCATCAACACCTCCAACAGATTGTGGTGTGAATGATGGTACAATTACAATCACAGGTTCACAAGGAACATTCGCAGGTGGTGCAGCAGCTCCAACTGAATACTCAATTGATGGTGGTGTAAACTGGCAATCATCTAATACATTTACAGGTTTACCAGCAGGTACTTACAATATCTTTGTAAGAAATGCAGGACCAACTTGTATGGTTGCTGATGCAAATAATCCATTAATATTAGGTGCTCAAGATGCACCAAGTGTTATTACGGTTGCAACATCAGATCCTACAGATTGTAGCTTAACTGATGGTTCAGTTATCGTTACAGCAACAGGTGGAATTGCACCATTACAATACTCAATTGATAATGGCGTAAATTGGCAGACATCTAATACATTCAATGGATTAAGTGCGGCTAATAATCCAATTCAAGTTAGAGTAAGTAACGCAAGCGGTTCTTGTATCGTAACTTATCCAGACCTTAACTTGATGGATAAAATCCAACCAGTTATCACAAGTGTAACACATACAGATATTACAGATTGTGGATTGGCTGATGGAACAATTACAATTGTTGCGTCAAGCGGACAAGGTGCAGTTGAATACTCAATTGATGGTGGAACAAATTGGTCACAATCAGGAAACTTCTCTGCATTAATCGCAGGAACATACCAAATCAGTGTTAGAAACATTGATGGAACTTGTATTACAAATGATGCAGATGTAATTATTGAAGCACCAGCTTTACCAGTGATTTCAACTATCGCTACAACAGATCCTTCTGATTGTGGAACAACTGATGGTGAGATTATAATCACAGCAAATGGTACAAGCGGAACATTAGAATACTCAATTGATGGTGGATTCTCTTGGCAAGCATCAAATACATTTAGCAGCTTAACAGCAGGAACATACAATATCGCAGTTCGTTATGACAACGTAACTTGTATGGTAACGAATACAACACCAACTGTATTAACAGCACCAGCTTCACCAGCGATTACAAATGTAACATCAACAGATCCTACAAACTGTAGTGTAACTGATGGTACAATTACAGTATCAGCACAAGGTGGAAGTGGAAATTACGAATACTCAATTGATGGTGGAACAACTTGGACGAATACAACAGGAATCTTTACAGGATTAAACGGTGGAACTTACCAAATTAGAGTAAGAAACGCAGCGGATAATTCTTGTGAAGTATCTTATCCAGATGTAACATTGACTGATAAGATTGCACCAACTATCGCAAGTGTTCAAGGTACGAACACATCAGATTGTAATGTAAATGATGGTTCAATCACAATCATTGCGTCAAGCGGTCAAGGTGCAGTTGAATACTCAATTGATGGTGGAACAACTTACCAATCATCAAATGTATTCTCAGCATTGTCACCAGCGACATACCAAATTAGAGTTAGAAATATTGACGGAACATGTGTAGAAAGTGCAGCAGATGTTATCATCAATGCACCTCAAACACCAATTATCAATTCGGTTGCTTCTGCAAACCCTTCTGATTGTGGTGTAACAGATGGTTCAATTACAATTACATCAACAGGTTCTAATTTAGAATACTCAATTGATGGTGGAACGAATTGGTCAAGCTCGAACTTGTTCGCAGGTTTAGCAGCAGGAACATATAATATTGCAATTAGAAACGCATCAGGAACTTGTGTAACATTATATACAAGTAACCCAGTCGTATTAACTGCACCAAATGCACCAGCAATTACAAATGTAGCATCAACTGATCCTACAAATTGTGGTTCTGCAAATGGAACAATTACAGTTACGGCACAAGGTGGAACTGCACCATTACAATATTCAAATGATGGTGGAACAACTTGGCAAGCATCTAATAGCTTTACAAATTTATCAGGTGGAACTTACCAAATCAGAGTTTCAAATGCTAACGGAACTTGTATTGTAACTTACCCAGATGTAACATTGACAGACAAAGTAGCACCAGTTATTGCTAATGTAGCAACAACGAATGTTTCAAACTGTAACGTTGCTGATGGTCAAATTACAATTACAGCTTCTTCTGCTCAAGGTTCGGTTGAATACTCAATTGATGGTGGTACAACTTACCAACCTTCAAATGTATTCACAAACTTAGCCGCAGGAACATATCCAATTAGTGTTAGAAATATTGACGGAACATGTGTAGAAAATGCAGCAGATGCAATCATCAACGCACCAGCTACTCCAGCTATCAATACAGTTGCTTCGGCAAATCCTTCTGATTGTGGTGTAAATGACGGAACAATCACCGTAACTGCAACAGCAGGAACAGGTGTAACAGAATACTCAATTGATGGTGGTTTAACTTGGGTTGCAAACGGTGGTTCATTCACAGGTTTAGCATCAGGTTCATACTTCATATCAGTTAGAAATGCAAACGGAACTTGTGAAGTATTATATACTTCTAATCCAGTTATCTTGATTGCTCCAAATGCACCATCTATTATAAATGTAGCATCAGCTGATCCTACAAATTGTGGTGTAACTGATGGAACAATTACAGTTACAGCATCAGGTGGAACAGGAAATTACGAATATAACATCGGTTTAGGATGGCAAGCATCTAATACATTTACAGGTTTAGCAGGTGGTTCTTACACAGTTCAAGTAAGAAACAACAACGGAACTTGTGAAGTAACAGGTCAAACAGTTGTCTTAACAGATAAAGTTGCTCCAACTATCACAGCAACTCAAGGTACTAATCCTTCTGAGTGCGGAGTTGATAACGGAACAATTACAATTACAGCAACAGGAATTAGTGCTTTAGAATACTCAATTGATAATGGAACGACTTGGCAAGCATCTGATGTATTCAGTGGTTTAGCAGCAGGAACTTATCAAATTATAGTTAGAAATATTGACGGAACTTGTCAAGTAACGGATGCAGATATCACATTAAATGCTCCTCAATTACCAGTTATTAATTCAGTAGCATCAAACGATCCTTCTGATTGTGGTGTAAATGATGGTGACATTACGGTAACGGCAACAGGTTCTAATTTAGAATACTCAATTGATGGTGGAACAAATTGGCAAGCATCAAATACATTTGCAGGTTTAGCAGCAGGTACTTATAATGTTGCAGTTAGAAATGACAATGGAACTTGTATTGTATTAGATGTTAATAATCCAGTTGTATTAGGTTCTCCAAATGCACCTTCAATTACAAACGTTGCATCAACTGATCCAACAAATTGTGGATTAACAAATGGTACAATTACAATCTCGGCAGCGGGTGGAACAGCACCATTAGAATACTCAATTGATGGTGGAACAACATGGCAAGCATCAAACAGCTTTACAGGTTTAGCAGGTGGAACTTACCAAATTAGAGTTTCAAATGCAGGTAATACTTGTATCGTAACTTACGCAGATGTAACATTGACAGATGATATTGCACCAGTTATTACAACAGTTGCTTCATCAAATGTTACAGATTGTGGAGCTTCTGATGGTTCAATCACAATTACAGCATCAAGCGGACAAGGTTCAGTTGAGTACTCAATTGATGGTGGAACAACTTGGCAACCATCTAACGTATTCTCTAACTTAATGGCAGGAACTTATCCAATCAGAGTTAGAAATATCGACGGAACTTGTGTAGAAAGTGCAGCAGATGTTATCATCACAACACCAACTACACCGACAATTACAAATGTAGCATTAGTTGATCCTTCTGATTGTGGTATCAATGATGGAACAATCACAGTAACTGCATCAGGTGCAGGAGCTGTTGATTACTCAATTGATGGTGGAACAACATGGCAAGCAAACGGAACATTCTCGAACTTGTCAGCAGGTACATATAATGTAGCAGTTAGAAATACAGGTGGAACTTGTTTCATCTTAGATGCAAACAACTCACACGTATTAACTGCACCAAATGCACCAAGTATTGTAAATGTAAATACAACAGATGTTACCGATTGTGGAGTTACTGATGGAACAATTACTATTCAAGCAACAGGTGGAACTGCACCATTAGATTATTCAATTGATGGTGGAACAACTTGGATTGCAAATGGTGGTTCATTCACAGGATTGGCAGCAGGAACTTACCAAATCCGTACAAGAAATGCAGGCGGAACTTGTATTGTAACATATCCAAATGTAACAATTACAGCACCTTCACAACCAACAATTGTAAGTGTTAATAATAATAACCCTACAAATTGTGGTCAAGCCGATGGTACAATCAACATCATGGCAACAGGTGCAAACAATAGTTTATTAGAATACTCAATTGATAATGGAACAACATGGCAACCATCAAATATCTTTGTTGGTTTAGCAGGTGGTTCTTATGATATTAAAGTTAGAAATGCAGATGGAACTTGTATGGTACCAGGTGGAACAATCATCTTAAACGATGCAGTTGCACCAACATTTACAAATGTTGCATCAACGGACGAAACGAATTGTAGTACAGGTGATGGTTCAATCACAATCACAGCAAGTGGTGCTCAAGCAATTGAATACTCAATTAACAATGGTGGAACATGGGCAAACAGTGGTTCATTCACAAACTTAACAGCAGGAACTTACATTGTAAGAATCCGCAACGTAGATGGAACTTGTGAAGTTGACTATCCATCAAATCCTGTAATTATCTCTGCACCAAGTGCAGGTTCAATTACAAATGTTGCATCAGCGAATCCTACAAATTGTGGATTAGCGAACGGTTCAATTATCGTTTCAGCAACAAGTAGTACACCATTAGAATACTCAATTGATGGTGGAACAACATGGCAAGCATCTAATACATTCACAGGATTAAGTGGTGGAACTTACCAAATCCGTGCAAGAAATGCGAATGATGGTTCATGTGAAGTTTCTTCACCAGATGTAATCTTGATTGATAAGATTGCACCAGTTATTTCAAGTGTAGTTGCAGCAAATCCTTCTGATTGTGGTGTTGTTGATGGTTCAATTACTATCTCAGCGACAAGTGGACAAGGTTCTGTTGAATACTCAATTGATGGTGGCGTTACTTACCAACCTTCAAATGTATTCGGTGGTTTAACAGCAGGAACATACCAAATCAGTGTTAGAAACATTGATGGAACTTGTGAAGTAACAGATGCAAATGTAACATTAGTAGCACCTGAATTACCAGTTATTAATTCAGTAGCTTCTGCAAATCCTTCTGATTGTTCAGTAACAGACGGAACGATTACAGTTACAGCAACAGGAACTTCAATCGAATACTCAATTGATGGTGGCTTAACATGGCAAGCATCAAATAGCTTTACAGGCTTAAGTTCAGGAACATATTTCGTTTCTGTTAGAAATACAGATGGAACATGTGAGGTATTATATAACAGTAACCCAGTTACTTTAACAGCACCTTCTGCACCATCTATTACAAATGTATCATCAGCTGATCCTGCAAATTGTGGTGTGAATGATGGTACAATTACAATTACAGCAACAGGCGGAGTTGCTCCATTAGAATACTCAATTGACAACGGTTCAACATGGCAAGCATCAAATACATTCAATGCTCTTGCAGGTGGAACTTACCAAATCGTAGTTAGAAATAGCTTCAACGGTGGAACTTGTCCTGTAAATGGTCAAGT
>JBGCFH010000074.1:0-41504 GCA_045106825.1 Saprospiraceae bacterium
AGGCACATAAGTATCAAAAGTGTTTTCACAAAAGTTATTTTATTTTCACTCTTTTGTGAATTCCTTTTGTGTCTTTTGTACCTTTTGTGGTTCAAATAATACAATTTTTACACGTTTAATTTTTTATAAGAAAGCCGTTCAACCCGTTTAGTCCTCCGTTTCACTTCCTTTAAATTCCTCTTCTCGTCTTTTTTTTAATTCTGCCTGAATTTTTTTTTCTACTTTCAAATCCGTAAATGTCGCAGTCATATCTGTTCCAGCAAGATTTGATTCTAACAAAATTCTTCGGTTGCCATCCAACTTTATATATGCCAATGTATCAACAGGATGAGGAATACGGATAAATTCATTACCACCATACCAGTCCATCATCAAATCTTTCACTCGTTCTTTCATTATTGGTGTGTGTGTATCTTTATTCCATGGTGCCCAATTATTATAGATAAATTTTGTTTCTATCCGAAAGATTTTATTTTCATGAAAATCAGGATAAAAATTCATTCGAGTTGGATATTTTAATTCTCCATTTTTGAGTTCATGCTCGACTTTTCCACCTATTCCTTGATACAAAACAGTATCTTTATTTAAGTCTGCACAATGTAGTAAAAACGAATCTTTAGTCATTCCAAAATACAATCCTAAAAACAATTCATTGTACTCTTTTCCATCTTTTAATGCTTCTCTTTCTAACTTTTCGTAAAGTGTTTTTGGTGCTTCTTCACTTTCACAATTCACCATTCCGAACGCTAAACTTATAACTGTGAGTAGTAAAAATATGTGTTTCATTTGAAATTATTATGTTGATGTGTTAATGTGTTGATATTATTCCAAAAGCATCAACACATTTAAAACCCAACAACTTGTAATTGACTATTATTTTTTGCTATAAATATTTGATTTCCAATACGTTTAAAATCCCGAATTTCGCCTTTGACAAAAAATCCTGAATTTGTTGATTTTACAGTTTTAAAATTCCCTTTCCCATTTCCTCTCAAAAATAAACCATGCGAACCATTATAACTACCAACTTCTGGTTTGGCTCTATAAAAATTTCCACCTAACAGAATATCTTGATTTCCATCATTATCAAAGTCAAAAATCTCAATCGCATAAACTGGAGCAAACTGTGCTTCTATCGGTAACGACTGAAATTTAAATTTACCATTTGTATTAATAAAAATGCCTGTTTGCATTTCATTTGCTTCCAAAATAACCGAATTTTCTAATTGCTTTTCTGTAAAAATATCATTAATCGTTTGTTGTTTATAATCCTCATATTTCAAATATCGCTTTTTCAAACTTGGTAATGACATCACCAAATCATGTCGCAACGCAAACGGATAAGTTGTGTCAGTATTAAATGCACAAAGAATCTGTTCTACCATTCTATTTTGATCAAAATCATTAATAAACATCGTAATAGGATAATTCTCATAAGCTTTAAATCGAGTATTCAGTCCATGATTTCCAACGACAAAATCCACATCACCATCATTATCTATATCCGTTGCTTTCAAAACATTCCACCAACCATTTGAGTTTTTAATTTTCAATTCTTCTTTTTCGATTAATTTACCATTCTTATTTTCAAAAATTGTCAGCGGCATCCACTCTCCTACTATCACCAAATCCTTGTCTTTATCACCATCAATATCTTCCCAAGTTGCATCTGTAACCATTCCGATTCCTTCCAAATTCGGAGCAATTTGTTTTGTTACATTTGTAAAATTCCCCTTTCCATCATTTTCTAATAAGTAACTGTTTGACGGCACACCATACAGTCCCGAATACATACGAACACCAACAAACAAATCCATATCACCATCATTATCAAAATCATTCGCAGCCACACAAGAAGTATGTTCAAATTTTCCATTTGGTAAAACCTGCCCACTAACTTTGAAGTTTCCACGACCATCATTAAAGTACAAACGATCTTTCAGACTTGTTGAAGCATTTGATAATTCATTCGTTCCACTGGCCACATATAAGTCCAAGTCACCATCACCATCAGCATCAAAAAACGTTGTTCCAACATCCTCACCTTCTTTATCTTTTTCAAATTCGGCAACAGATTTTAAAACAAAATTTTTACCATTTTGAATAAATAATTGACCACTTTGGCCTCTTGCTCCACCAATATAAAAATCTTCTTTTCCATCTCCATTCACATCACCGACCGCAAGTTTTGGGCCTTCGGTCGAAATCATATGATAGATTAGTCGCTCCTTATTAAAATCCGAATAATCGTTTTCAACATGTGTAAATGGTAAGTTCTTTACTTCCGAAAATATTTTCTTTTTCACTTTTGTTTGTCCCTCTTCGGTAGCGAAATGATAGTTTGTTGTGTTACTTTTCTCTTGTTGTAGAATCAACGTTTGGTTCGTTTCCACATCTGTCATAATCGTATAAGTATCATTCATCCAACGAATAATAACCGTATCGACTGTTTTATATTGATTTAAACCAAAGTGTAATTTATAATCCACCGAAGACTGAAAACCACGATGCGGAGCTAATTCTTGATAAAAAATTTGTCCATCATGAATGATACTTACTTGCGTACCAACACCAAATTGATTCATACCTTTCGCCTCAAATTCAAAACTCAAAAAGCGATTTTCGGGATAAATTATTTCTGCATTATTACGATAAATTCCTGCTGACATATTGACATTATTCACTACCAAATCCAAATCGCCATCATTATCCAAATCAGCATAAGCCGAACCATTTGAAAAAGTTGGTTCGCCTAATCCCCAATCTTCCGCTTTATTTTCAAATTGTAAATTTCCACCGTGTCCCGATTGCTCGGAATTATTAACAAATAAATAATTTGGTAAAGGATTCGATGGAATGGCATCCATCATTTTAGTGATAACTTGCTTATTTCCTTTATCAATTTCTTGCTTTATTGCTCTTGGATTAAAGAAACTTACGTAATCTTGATTCATTAAATCTTTGTAAATACCGTTAGCTACAAAAATTTCTTTCAGCCCATTATTATCAAAATCTGCCATCAACGCTCCCCAACTCCAATCGGTTGCGTGAACGCCTGCCAAACGGCCAATTTCATCAAAATCCACTTTTGGAATCGAATCAGAGTCATCCGTTATTCCAGTATTAAGTTGTAAAACATTTCGAACAAACTGATGATGGTAACCATTTTTTTTCATTCGTTGATAGGTTTCCCAAGAGTCAAAAGTCATTGTTGTTTTAAGTCGACCTTCGTCCCGAGGCATCATATCAGTAACATAAATTTCTGGGAAACCATCGTTCGTTAAATCTGCCATATCTGCACCCATTGAGCTTTTACTTAATTCTCGAATATGTGTTGGCAAACTTTCTTTAAATGTTCCATCATGCTGATTAATATATAAATAATCTCGCTCAAAAAAATCATTGGAAACAAAAATATCCTGCCAACCATCACGATTAACATCGCCAATTGTAACTCCTAAACCGAAGCCAATTGCACTGGTATAAATTCCTGCTTCTTGACTTACATCCACGAATTTTTTACCATTCTCGTTACGATACAATTTATTACCACCAAGTGAGTCTGGTCGTTCTCTCAATCCATCTACTAAATCATAATTGCCAACGGACCGTAAAGAATTATTCAATAAATAACAGTCTAAATCTCCATCTTTATCATAATCAAAAAAGGCTGCGTGAGAAGATAAACCCAAATCATTGATACCATATTCTTCTGCTTTTTCGGTGAATGTTACTTCACCATTTTCGCTTGCACCATTATTAATGAATAATTCATTATTCCTGTTTTCACCTTCAGGACTTCCAGACTTACAAACATAAATATCCAACCAACCATCACCATTAACATCAACCATACTTGCACCAGCAGACCAAACATTACGAGAAGCGACCTTAGCACTTTTTGTAATATCTTTAAATTTAAAATCGCCTTGATTTAAGTATAACTCATTGTCTTTTTGGTTTCCACAAAAATAAATATCGGGTAACCCATCATTATTCACATCTCCGACAGCAACACCTCCACCATTATAGAAATTTTTGTATAAATATGCGTTGAAAGATTCTGTGTGTTCTAAGTCGTTACTAAAAGTAATTCCTGTTTGCTTAGAAGGAAGCGAAGAGAATAGTTTGTCGGAATTAACTTCATTATGTTGACAAGCAACTATTAAAATTGAGCAGATAAATAATATATAATTTGGTTTCAGCATTTTGATTTTGATAAACAATTATCAATAAAATTAATATGTAATTTATAAAATCTATGTATTAAAAAAAATTATCGTTTATAAATTATTTGTATTTAAAGAAAACAAACACACTACTAATAAGAAAGCAAGCACTTCTGAAGAAGTAACTTGCTTTCTTTTTTATTATAAATATTCAATTACTTACGAATCTTAGTAACCAGGATTCTGTGTTAAGTTAGGATTTGCTTGTAATTGGTCAAAAGGAATAGGGAATAGATTCTTAGTTGCATCAGAAGCTGATGACTTACCGAACCAAGCTCTATTATATTCACCAAAACGAATCAAATCAGAACGACGATTACCTTCATAAAATAACTCACGTCCTCTTTCTGCTAATAAACTTGCATCATCTAAAGAAGCAAAGTCAGCCAAAGAAGCACGTGAACGTACTTGATTCACTAATGCTAAAGCATTTGCAGTATTTCCTAAGCGATATTGTGCTTCTGCTGCATTTAAAATAACTTCAGCTAATCGGAATAAAACAAAATCATTATTCAAACTGGACTGTGCACCACTTGCATATTCATATTTACCAATACGTGCACCTGCTTGACGTAAAGCATTCGGAGCAACCTCGTTAATTTCTGGCGTAAACACAATTTCTGCACCATCTGGATCAGAAGGTAGAGCTGCATCATAATCTGGATCAACAATATAAGATGTTCCATCCAATTTCCAACCTTCTACAGAAGGGTCAACAATTGGAGTTACACCATCAGCTTTATATTGAGGTCCTGCATGAAAATTACCTCTTACAGATTGATCACCTGAAACTCCTTTACGTGCATCTGCATCATCATAAGAATCATAAAATTCTTGCAACGCACAGTAACCATTCCAAGGTTGTTCTGCAAGGCTAAATGTCTCTTGACTGATATAGTGCAAGGTCATTTGAGCAATGTTAAACCCTCCTGCTATACTTGCATCACATGGTACAGTCATAATATTTTCAGAAGAACCTTCATTACTTTCATTAAAGTTAACAAAGTAATCGCTTTCTAAAGAAAAAGGACCATTATTGATAACATCGTTAGCAGCATCTAATGATGCTTGCCATTGAGCTGTTCCTGTATAAACCTCTGCATTTAAAAATACTCTTGCTTCTAAAGCACGAGCTGCCCAGTAATTGAACGTATAAGCTGCACCAGCAGATGTTGGCTTATCTAAAGCCGCTTTAATCTCACTTAATTCACTTGTAATAAAATCATAAACAGCTTGACGAGATTGTGTAGCAGGAGCAGGATCGTCTATTTCAAATTGAGTTACTAAAGGAATGTTTCCATACATATCCATTAACCAATAGTAAAAATAAGCACGCAATCCTCTCATTTCTGACTGTCTTTTTGTCAAATCAGCGTCATCGAAGATACTCGCACCTTTTAATGATTCTAATAAATCAATAACGAAGTTACACTTCATTACACCTTGATATAAAAGGTTCCAACCATTACCAACAGCTTGTTCTGTACTTTGATAATCATGACGATTTACACGTAACCATTGTCCACCATCTTCCCAATCTGCTCCACGGTGAGGAATCAAAATGTCATCACCTGATACAAGTTGCAAAGAATAGAAGCTATTATGACTACCAATCGCATTTAATACCGTATATGGATCTGCAATAGCAGACTCTAATTGATCTTGAGTTAGTTGTGTTAAGTCCGTATTTGAAGAAGTTAATTGTGAAAATACTTCTTCATCAAGATTAGTACATGATTGATTAAATCCTGCCACTAATACGAAAACAGCAACTAATTTTAAGAATGAAAAACGTTTCATATTCTTATATTTATCTTAAAATTATTTTAATAAATTTTTTTCTAATTCAGCAATACTTTATCTTAGAAACTTAGATTCAATCCAAATGTCAAAGAGCGAGTCGTGAAGTAAGTATTACGACGATCAAAACCTGCATATAAAGGATCAGCAGTTCCAGCAGTTCCTCCATTATCTGTTGCACCTGAATCAGAGAAACGAGGTTGTGGATCAACTCCTGTATAGTTTGTTATCCAGAATAAGTTACGACCCGTAAGGTAAAGGCGTACTTTTGATACACTACTTCCTTCTCCTGGTCTCAAAGTATAACCAAAAGTTAAATTATCTAATACCATATAAGAAGCATCCTCTACATAGTAACTATTGAAACGTGGAGTTGCTTTTAAATCTTCTGTAAAATATTCTGTATTTACGATATTATCAATAGAACGAGCATTTACCCCTTCATAAAAAGCACGATACATATTCGCTAAATCATGTCCATAGTCGCCACGTAAAAAGAAACTAAAATCAAAGTCTTTATAACGGAAGGCATTTGTGATACCATAGTTAAAAGAAGGCATACCATTTCCAATTACTTGTTTGTTGTCAGGATCTGCATCAAGACTTGTAAATCTTGAACCATCAGGTGCTTCATATACATATTCTCCAGCCTCATCAAATTCTACAAATTTATATCCCCATAGTTGACCTACTTCTTGATTTCCAAGTACAACACCTGCAGCAGCATCATTTTGTCCAGGAGCACCCGGTGATGTTTTAGCATCAAGATTGATTGCCTCTTCACTTTGGAAGAACTTGAATACAGCATCAGGATTATCAACTGTATTTAAGATTGATTTCGCAGAACCAAAAGTAACTGTTGGGCTCCATGAAAAATCATCTTTTTCGTAGTTGTAACTAAGTACAAATTCAACCCCAGTACTTTGTAATTCAACATCCTGCAAGTTTGCCCAAATACGAGGAGCAAGATATGGAGGTGTAGGTGCTACAACATTATAAATCAAATCTCTTGTTAAACGGTTATAATAATCAACAGAACCAGTAAACTTATAATCCATTAATGCAAAGTCAACACCTGCATTAAATTCTCCCTTTGTTTCCCAACGTAAATTAGGATTAGCATTTAAATCTCCTGAAGCCCCAAAAGAAACTGCAGATACATTATATTGTTGTAAAGCAAGGTAACTTTGTGGAGGTAAGCCTCCTGTTTCACCATAACCTACACGCAATTTCAATAAATCAACTGAAGGAATATCTGTAATTTTTGCTAAGTTTACACCAGCACTAATTGCAGGGAATCCTCCCCATTTATTATTTGCACCAAAACGAGAAGATCCTTCACGGCGATAAGAAACCATACCATAATAAACATCATCATAGTTAAAGTTTAATCTTGCAAATCCACCAATGATTCTATCTGAGTTTTTGCTTGTAAATACACTTCCAAGACCATCTGCAAAATCTGCTGCCGCTCCAAGATTATTATAAGTATTTGCATTAAATATGAATCCTCCTCCTGAAGCTCCAAAATTTTCGTAAGTATTTTCTTGATAAGAATATCCAACCAATGCACCGAAATCTAATTTACCAAATGCTTTTTTATAATTTAAAGTTGCTTCAAATAAATCATTAGAAACATCTTCTGTAAAACGTGATGCAAAACCATCTTCATCAGTTCCTCTAAAGTAAGCTTCTTTAGCATAATATTCTCCAAACAAACGGCTATCTTTTTGAGAAGAAACAAATGCAGATGCAGATAATCCGTCCATAATTTCGTAAGTAGCCTTACCTGTAATTAAAACTGTTTTAATTTCTCCGTCATTAATTGTTTGATCAGCAATCGCACGAGGATTAAAATAATCAAAGTTTGGAGATTGATAATAACCACCAAAAGTTAAATAATCAGGATTTGTCTCATCAAAAAATACTGGTGCAGTAGGATTATAAACATTTGCATAACGGAATGCCTCATAAGGCATGTAAGAGTTTTTACGATTTGTAGCTGAAACATTTACATTTAATGTCAAACGATCATCTAATGCTTTTTGTGTCAAATTCAAACGTCCGTTTAATTGATTAAAACCACTTCCAATACCAATACCTTGAATGTCTCTATAATTGAAAGCTGCACGGTAAGTTGTAGAACCAGATCCTCCTGATAATGAAACATTGTGTACATGCTGAAGCCCCGTACGAGTTACTTCATCAATCCAATTTGTAGAACTCTCAGAAACCTTACTTCCTGGACGTAATGCTACAAATTCAGAAGCAGTTGTACTTTGAACTGTTCTATCAACTGATTCCGTTGTAACATAGCCATTGTATTCTACAACAGATTTGCCTGCACGTCCTTTTTTAGTTGTAATTAAAATTACACCTGAAGATGCACGTGTACCGTAAATTGCAGCAGCAGAACCATCTTTTAATACATCAATAGATTCAATATCATTAGGGTCAACTGAACCTAATGATCCACCTATTACTCCATCAATTACGATTAAAGGTTCTGTATTTGCACCAATAGTAGATAAACCACGAAGACGAATACTTGAAGAAGCGTTCGGGTCACCACCTGGTTTTGAAATAGCTAAACCAGCAACTTTACCTTGTACTAATTGTACAGGATCTTGTACGTTACCTTGATTAAAATCTTCTGATTTTACAGAAGTTACTGCACTTGTAACCTCTTTACGTGTAGTTGTACCGTAACCGACAACAACAATCTCCTCTAAGATTGCAGCATCTTCACCCATTACGACATCTACTACATTGGAAGCACCTAACTCAACTGTTTTAGTAGCGTAGCCAATGTAGGAAAATTTTAAGGCTGTAGAACCCTCAGGTACATTAATTGAATACTTACCATCAAGGTCAGTAGTTGTACCAATAGTTGTTCCGTCAACCTGTACAGTCACACTAATTACACCATCACCACGATCATCTGTGACAGTACCTGTAATCGTGCGTTGTGCCATTGCGTAGCTTGAGATGCTTAACATCAGTGCTAACAATAGGCATTTCGACAACAAATTGTTAATCTTGATTCTCATAAAAATTAATTTGGTCCAGGTAAATGAATACCATTGAATAATAAAAAAATGCTTTATGTTCTAACTCCTAATTCTTCATCTTCAATAAATACTAATTCATTTACTTTTAAAAACTTTGAATTATAAGTTATTTAATAAAGAGTATAATAGTTCACAAAAGTGATACATTATCAATACTTGAGACTTACTTATTATTAATAAGATTATGTAAAAGTAAGCTAAAAATCATACTAACCAAACATTATTCATACAGAATATTTTGTGTGAAAAAAATTTAACATTCATATAATTACCTTTTTTTATCGTAATAATTCTAATGAAAAAAAATGATAATTATGGAATAATGTTAGTAAAAGAAATAATCTTAATTCATTTTATTTGGTTTAAATTGATTTTTTGTAATATTTTTTTGTGTGTTATATTTACACTAAGGGCAAAATTAGATATTTTTTAATAAAGATTATTAACTTTTTTTGATAAAATTTCACTTCTTATGTATAAAGGTGACAAAATTGACAATCTCACGATATACCAAAATCAATAATTTAGATTACAATTTTATTAATTTTTTAGTATTTATGAGAATTTCTTAGTTATGCAAACGTTTGCGGGATAGTTTGTTGTTCATAACTTTTGTTTTTTTAACATTAGAAACAATCAAATTATTTAAAATCTTTTTCAAATACTAAAGCACTAATGATTTTACTAATATCGAATAATCACTACTAATAATGACATCTGCCAACTCCGTTAACGGTGCAACCAATCTATGTTCAATATCCAAAACTTGTTCAACAAAAGGGTCATAAACCTCTCGACTTCGGCTCTTCCTACTTTCAAGTGTGTCTTTATAAGTTCTTTCCATAAAAACCTTGAAGTCCATTTTCTCAAGAAAAAAGGAATAAACTCCTTCTACTATCAATACTGATTTGCCTTTGATTGAAACCGTTTGTTGAGAAAATGTATTTTTTTTATAATCAACAGTTGGCAATGTCAGTGTTTCTTTTTTTGATTTAAACGCCTCAATGTGAGATTGAAATAAATCCAGTCGCAACTCATTTACGCCAACCCAATCTATATTTTCCTTTCGTTTAAGATGATTTTCTTTGGGTAGCAATTTATAATAATTGTCTTGATGCAAAATCATCGTTGGAATATTCAACTTTTCTAACTCAATTTGTAAGCATTTTGCGGTAACAGATTTTCCACTTCCTGATTCGCCACAAACACCAATTACTAATTTATCATTATCAAATAAAGCATTATCTTTTAATACCTCAATCAACTCTGACGACAATTTGAAGTATCCCTTTTTTAATGGAATGTCTTCTTTTATTAATGATATTTCAGGTGTTTTTAAATCTGAGAAGTCGAATGATTTTTTAGCAAGCGAAAGGAAGATAATTCCAGTAGCAGAATAACACAACTGTTTTGTTCCATGAAGACTCAAATCATCTGCTGCAACATATTCATCAAAATCAAAATGTTCTAAATTATCAAGGTATTTAAAAGCCGTTTCAATCAGTTGATTCAAAGCATCTTTCTTATTCCACAAAGAAAGCGTCACCGATAACCAACCTAACCAAATCCACCAAATTCCACCATTATGATAATGATGCGGTTTATTTTTAAAATCAAAAAGATGATACTTACTCAAAATATTCCAATCGGTATCATTTTCGTCTATTACAGGATAAAATGCTGTTGGTAATTTATCTTGTTTGATAAATGTCTCCATAATCCAATCTAATGATTGCTCAAAAGCAGCATTATTTTTATTGAAAATAAAACCAGCTATTGTATGTGCTGCCAAGTCAAACTTTTTGAACGAACCACCTGGATAAAAACTGGCGTGAAAATACTCACTTTTTTTATCCAAATATGATTGATTAATAACCTCTAAAATCGAATCTGCTTTCGCTTGCCAATCTTCGTTATCATAAACACTTGCCAACAATGACAAACCCCAAACCCTCAAAACTTGATCGTACAAAATATAACCTTCATAAACATACTCATCTGCCCAGTTTCCACCTTTCGGAATATACATGAGGTGTTTACCATTGTATTCTAATCCTTCTAATAAATCAATCGTTTTTTCAACACTTTCCTTAAAATCTTCGGCTGCTATCTTCCCTTCTTTTATCAATATTCCAATACCAATCAAATACCAAGTACAAGAGTCAATTTTTGGGCTCAAAGTACCAAAACTAATTTCAACAACTTGTCCTTCTTTAACCTTAAAGTTAGACGCAATTTGTCCTTGTTTTCCTTGCAATTGTTTTAAGGAAAGCAAGGTATTTTTAAAACCTTCGATAATAATGTCATCTTTCAATAAAACCCCTGCAATTCCTGACATCACAGCATCTCTGGTGAATATTGCACCATAATTTGTCTTATTCGTCAAAGAAGCTTTGATTCCCCAAGGTGTGCAAGCCGACCGAAGTAAATGTTGAGATTGTTTTAACCAATTCGTTTTTTTTGATTGCTTAGTCGAAGTCATTTTAGTATTTTTTATCATTACTATTTTGTAATTGATTTTGTCTTTGGTTTTAATATTTGAAGTTTTTTTTGATGAAGTAATTTTAGAACATTTTTATTGTTTCCCGAAATTCGACTTTATTGCAAACGATTGCGGTATAGATTGTTGTTAGGAACTTTTAAAATTTTTCTATATTAGAGTTATGAAAAGAATGACAATTAAAGATTTAGCAAAACTATTAAACCTTTCTACCTCTACGATTTCAAGAGCATTATCTGATCATCCTGACATTAGCGAAGCCACAAAAAAGCGGGTAAAAAGTGCGGCGGAAGAGTTTAATTATATTACAAATATCCACGCTCGTTCTTTTAGAAAACAACAATCGAGGTTGCTTGCTTTGGTCTTGCCTGAGGTCAATATGTTTTTTTCGCCCAACCTTATCAAAGGAATTAATAAGACGATTGCTGCTTCGAATTACACCTTGATTACTTTCTTGTCGAATGATAGTTATGAGCGAGAAAAGGAAATTATTAAACAATGCCTAAGCTGGGCAGTAGAAGGTGTTTTGATTTCAATATCGAAAAAAACCTACGATTTGAATCATTTAAAACCGCTTGCTCAAGCGAAAGTTAAATGCATTTTGTTGGATAAAGTGTTAAAGTCTGATGTACATTCATCGGTAACGATTGATAATATACAAGCGTCTTATAATGCGATTGCTCATTTGATAAAAAAAGGACATCAAAATATTTTAGGCATTTTCGGTAATCCAAATTTTTCGATTTCAAACGAACGAATTAAAGGCTATGAAGAAGCAATGATAAAACACAATCTTCCTATTTTGAAAGAAAACATTATTTCTGTAGAAAAAGCGACCGATTTAGACATTATTCTACCGCCAATATTAAATCATAACAAAAATATTACGGCTATTTTTACCATGTCAGATGAATTATTGGCAAAAAGTCTGTATCAAGTTAATAAACTTGGTTTGTCGATTCCAAATGATATATCTGTCATATCTATAAGTGATGGCATTTTTCCTTACTTATCAAATCCACAAATCACTCATATCAAAGACTCCGGAGGTAAAATGGGCA
The DNA here is from genome assembly GCA_045106825.1 of Saprospiraceae bacterium. Taxonomy (GTDB): domain Bacteria; phylum Bacteroidota; class Bacteroidia; order Chitinophagales; family Saprospiraceae; genus CAWVWD01. Next base: position 12,662 of record JBGCFH010000074.1, read on the forward strand.
AAAGTGCTGCGAAATTTTTGATTGAATTAATCGCTGGTACAAATAAAAATTCTAACTTAATTATTCCTACAAAGTTGGTTGAGTTAGCATCTGTTTTGGATAAAAAATAAGAGGCTCATTGACATTTTTTTGCCACCACCGAAATCTCAGTGGTGACTATAGAAATTAATATCACAAATGATTTTAGTAAAAGTTATTAAACACACAAAACAATAAATTATTAAATGAGTAAAATATTTCATTAAATGAAAACACCAAACTTTAACTCCTTCCCTACTCTATCCTCAGCAAGATTGACTTTCCGTCAATTAAATTTAAGTGATTTACAAACTATTTTTCGCTTGCGTTCTGATGAGATTGTTTTGAAATATCTGGATATGCCAACGGCAAAAAACCTCAAAGCTGCCGAAGATTATATTCATATGATTAATAATGGGATTGCTGAAAACAAATGGATTTTGTGGGGATTAGAACTCAAAAGCAATCAAGAATTGGTCGGTACAATTTGTCTTTGGAACTGGGATATTGCGAGTGAAAGTGCCGAACTCGGTTATGTTTTATTACCCGAATATCATCGTCAAGGTTTGATGACAGAAGCAACAAAAGTTGTTTTGGATTTTGGTTTCAATACTTTGGGTTTTCGTGAAATTGATGGAATTTTATCGCCTGAGAATATTTATTGTATTCGGATTTTAGACAAATTTGGTTTTCAAATAGATTATGAGTTTGAAGCGGAAAATGTCGTTCGGTATTATTTGAACGACTTCCGATTTTCGAAGTCCGATTTCTGAAATTGTCTCAACTAACTTATGATTTAGTAATGGTGAAATAAAATTTCTTTCCCAAAACTGTGATTTTTCTACAACTTAACCGAATAATGAAGTAAACAAAGATTTTTAAGCATTTCAAAATATAGAAAAATCAACTTTGAAAACTTCAAATCAACAAGAACAAGAATTTACAAATATGATTGAAAGTCATAAAAAATTGATTTTCAAAATTGCGAATGCGTATTGTAAAAATGTGGAAGATAAAAAGGATTTGACACAAGAAATTATCTTACAATTGTGGCGAGCTTTTCCAAATTACAATCCGCAATTTGCAATCACAACCTGGATGTATCGCATCGCTTTGAATGTATCAATCTCTTATTATCGACAAACTTCAAAACGCAAAATCAAAACGGTTTCTAACGATAATTATATTTTACAAATCGCCGATAATACCGAAATACAAACACCTCAAAACGAACAACTACAACTTTTACAGCAATTTATCAACGAACTCAAAGAACTGGATAAAGCCATTATGTTGCTCTATTTGGAAAACAATAAATATGAGGAAATCGCCGACATCTTAGGTATTTCAAAAACAAATGTAGCGACCAAAATTAGTCGTATCAAACAACAATTAAAAAAACGATTTAATGACTTAGTTTAAGTAGTTCGGTAGTTTTAGTGGTTTTAGTAGTTCTCACGAATTACAAACTACTAAAACTACCGAACTACTTAAACTACTTAAACTAAAAAAAATGAATGAACAAGAATTAATAAAACTTTGGAACTCGCAAGACATAAGCTTAGAAGAAAGTATAAAAGTAAATAAGGATTTACTGACATCAGTATCATTACAAAAAATAAAATCCTACTTGACTGTTTTTCGTAGGACGAATATTTTTGAATTAATCGTTAATGTTTTATTTCTACATTGGCTCATTCAAATCATACCAAATCATTTGGATTCGATTGCGTTTTTATTAGCTGCTGGCTTTTTGAGTGTTCTAATGGTTGGAAGTATTATTTTCAATAGTTATAATTTATACTTAGCAAAATCCATTGCTTACAACAGTTCAATCGTGGAAACACAACAAAAAATTGAACGCATCAAGTTATTGGAACGATACGATATTCAATCTTTATATATTTTGATTCCAACGTTTTCGGTGGCGTTTTTGGTCGTTGTCACAAAAGCTGTAACTGGTCTTGATTTGCACTTGATTTTAGGGATTCATCTATTGTACTATACTATCGGAAGCTTTATCGTCGGCTTAATAATCGTCTGGTTTTTAAAGCGTTTTCCAGATGAACAATTGCAAAAAGCACATGAGTTTTTGAAAGAGATTAAAGAATTGGAATGAGATTCTTTGATTGATTGTGTCGCTCCTTCGTCACTGATTGTGTGATTGTGTTGCTTCGCTTATTGTCTTGGGGTTAATCGAATATACGTAAAAACAATGAGCCGAAGGCGAAACAATCATACAATCAGTGACGAAGGAGCGATAAAATAACTTACTTCCCAACAAACTTCGCTTTTCGTCTTTCGACAAATGATAGCAAACCTTCCTTTGCATCTTCCGTTTGCATTAATACTCTTGCTGTCGGAATCAAGTCATTTAGTGCCGCTTCATCACCTTCAACAAATGCTTTTCGAGCATTCGCCAAACTCGCTTGAACCGCCAAAGGAGCTTGTTCCGAAATCGTTTTCGTAATTGCAAAAGCGGTGTCATAAGTCGCTTCCGCTGAATCGCAGACTTGTTGCACCAAACCAATTCGTAAAGCTTCTTCCGCTCCGAATTTATCACCAGTCAACAAATAACGCATGGCATTTCCCCAGCCACAACGTTGAGCAAAACGAACCGTTGCACCGCCAAAAGGCATAATTCCACGGCCAACTTCTAATTGTGTAAACACAGTATTATTAGCAACAATAATAATATCTGCGGCCAAAGCCAATTCGATAGATAAGGTAAACGCATAACCTTGCATCGCCATTACAACAGGTTTGGTTCGAGATTTTCCTTGTGTCTGAAACGGGTCAATCAAACCAACTGGCGTCATCGGTTCACCTCGCAATACATAAGGCGACACATCGGCCAAATCCAAACCTGCCGAAAAATGTTTGCCTTTCGCATACACTAAACCAACCCATAAATCCGAATTTTCTTCCAGTTCCGTATAGGCTTTCGCCAAATCATCTAACATCTGTTTGGTAAATGCATTATACTTCTTAGGTCTATTAATCTCTATTAGTAATATGTGTCCTTCTTGTTTTGTTTTAATCATACTTGTTATATTTAGAATATGAGTTTTCAATATATTAAGCTCTCACTATTCATTCTTTATTTTTTAATATAAAATACTTAAAGTAGACTGTTTTTAGTAAATTTAATCTCATCGTTCATTTAATGAATAATCCAACTCCCATCCTATTTATTTGAAATAATAATACTGTTCATTAATTGTAAAAAAGTGTCAAAATAGAGACTTTGTATTTTCTAATTACTACTTATTTAATACCATTTCTAATTTACTTGGTTAAATTACACACACAAATAGATAGAGTATTTCATAATATGTCTATTTTTTACTAAATTCGTGACTTATATCTATACAAGTCACAATGTATACAATTATTCTAATTTATAATTTTTTTGTAATTGATATTATTAGTATAATAAAATAAACAATAACTTAATCTTATTATATATTATAATTGATTGAGATAATTAAATAATTAAAACACTTACAATTTAAATTAAATAGAACTACGAGATTAGATGAGACCTACTTTTTTTATATTGTTACTTATTATATTCAACAATATAACTACCTATGGACAATATGAAGTAAAAGGACCCGCTCCCAAATGCCATTTACCAGAATGCATGGAAGAAGTGATGGATTCTACTATTGTACCAGAGCGTCTTCGTGATATAGGTCAACAAAAAAATGCCACCTCCAAAACAACTGTCATTTCTCAAAAGATGTATCATATTGAATCCTTGAATGCAATATTTTTCATCCCAGAGGCATTTGTTCCTATAGAATCAACTTTTAATATTAGTGGTGCCGTAAAATATATAACTAAAGTACAAATATATCATTTAGAAAGTGATGAACTAATATTTCAGACTTCCATCCCCGAAAACACTTGGAATGGCAAATGGAAAAATAAACCCCAGTATGGCTTCTTTAAGTATGTTATTTCAATACATGTTGATAAAAATACGATAGAACATATTGAGGGAATTGTTGAAACAAAAAACACACTCTAAAATACATAGGGTGTGTTTTTATTTTTTGCGTCTGTCAAACCCGTAACTCGTAACTCACAAGTTTTGCTCCAAAGACTTGTGACAAGACTTTAGAACTTAGAAACTAATGTTATCAATAATTTCGCCAAATCAAAATTTCATTTACAGCATTATTCACAAAATTATTACAATTAGAATTACCGTTTTGGTCGTCTGCACAAATTTGTTGTTGTTCGCAATCATATACATCATATCCATCGCCACAAGGCACACAATAATCAACCAAAAAAACCAAACGCCCATCTAACTCATAACATATAATATGTGCATCTTCATTTAGATTTTGATTATCATCAATCGCATTTCGAATCCAACCTATTTCATTCGCAGGATCTGTAGAATCATTGCAAGCTGGAAAATTATTGTTGTTATTGTTATTATTTGGTGCATCATCATTACAACTTGCAAAAAATAAAATTAAAGTTATACAAAAAAATAACGTGTATCTCATAGTTATTTCATTTAGTTGATTAATAAATTTTCATTCTATAATACCAAAAATAAAACAAGTGTTCAAACTAATGAAATCAAATCCACCAACTCAGACACTTAACATCTAAAATAGTCATTTGAATGAGTAAACGTTTATGTAAGTAATATTAAATTTATTATTTATCTAAACACCAAACTGCTTCAAATGATGATTCAAATGAACATAAATCAATTGTCCCCATTCTTCTCTATCCAAATTACCAAACATCGGATGATGTTGTAAGCTATAATGCTCTTCATTATTGAGAAATAAATCTATAAGTTTAATTAAATTAACTTTATCATCTTCAAAGCCGACAGGTTTTGTTCCTTCCTTCTCTTGATTAATTTCATCTAAGGTATCAACCTTTTCAGATGGTATGTTATCTAAAGTTAATGCTATTTGTTTTTTGAAATATCGCGAGACACGATTTCCTTGTAAAGGGATTTCAATAAAACTCATGGCTATTCTCAATTGATCAGCTGTATGACACAACATTTGGTTCACATTCATTTTTCCAAATCGTGCTACTGAATCCGATTTCAAATCATAAATTCGTCTTAAGATTGATTCATGACTCCCTTTATTTAATATAGTGTTCGATTTCATTATTAATAAATAATTCTTTAAACCTAATATATAGGCTTTATAATTTCATAAAAAATGAAGATATAAAAAATGATTTTATAATTCTTATTTTTTATTTATAAATACTTGATAATTGAATCCACCTTAACAAGATTGATAGTTAGCTTAAGAATAGTAAGAGAAATTTCTATTTTTGCTTATTTTTAAGCGGTTTCTGTCAAAAAAAATCATTTTGCATACAAATACCTCAAAAACATATTCAAATTGCTTAAACTTTTTAATTTAAAATCACATGCCTTTTTGGCTGATTTACTGAAATACTTACATAAAACATAAACAAATAAAGTGTTTACTGAAATACTTTTGTAATTAAAAACGGATTCACTCTAAAAAGTTTATAATTATATCCGATTTTCATTATTTAATTTAAATAGTATATCTTTATATCCGTAAATTAGTTATTACGGTTTTACGATTTATATTCTTTACTTTTTTAATCTTTACATTGAATACGATTTCAATATAAGTAGTATAAAAGTATTTAATATTTCACGATTTATAGTGAATCATAAAAAAAGTAATCCCGATTTTCATTATTTAATTTAAATAGTATATCTTTATATCCGTAAATTAGTTATTACGGTTTTACGATTTATATTCTTTACTTTTTCAATCTTTACATTAAATACGATTTTAATGTAAAGAGTATGGAAGTATTTAATATTTCACGATTTACAGTGAATCATAAAAAAAGTAATCACGATTTTCATTGTTTAATTTTCTTACGGAAATACTTTAAATATTAAATACGAAATTCATTAAAAAAGTAATTACAAAAAAATAAGGACTATGATTATTTCTGTTACAAGTTTAAAAGGTGGAGTAGGAAAGTCTACGATTGTTCAAAACCTTTCTGTTTGTTTTGCACATATGGGTTACAAAGTAGCAATTGTAGATACAGATACAAATGCCAGTTCTGTTCATTGGTCTGGTATCAGAGATGAAGAACACCCGTCAATTATGGTTTTTGGCATTTCTGACAGTAATGCACTCCGCAAAAACATTCAGAAAATTCAAAACGATTATGATATTATTTTAATTGACGGAACACCTTCATTATCGAGATTGGTAAGTACAATTATTCTTTTAGGTGATATTGTATTAATTCCAATTCGCCCAAGTGGTTTAGATTTATGGGCAACAGAGAAATTTATTGAAAAATATGAACAAGCGAAAACGTTGAAGGAAGATGTCAGTGCATTTTTCGTATTGAACCAATATGATGCGAAAATTAACATCAATAAGGAAACAAAGGATGTTTTAGATGAATTAGAAATAAAAGTCCTTAAAACGACTATTAAATCTCGAATAGCGTATGTTGAGGCAGTCGTTCAAGGAATTGGTGTTTATGAGTATAAAGATCGTAAAGCGAAAAAAGAAATGACAAAGTTAACCGAAGAGGTGTTAGATATATTAACTAAATAAAAAATAATTGTTGAATTGCTAAATTGCTAAATTGTTAATAATAAAATATGACAAATACCATTAACAATTTCACGATATAACAATCTAACAATCCAATTTATAAAATAATGGCTAAGAAAAAATTTGGATTAAGCTCGACATTAAATAAAAATAGTAAAACAGAAGAACCAAGTTTACCAAAAAAAAGACCTTTAGGGCGTTCTAAGAAAAATATTGAAGAAGTGAAAGAGAAAGTTGAGGCAATTCATGAAAAGCCTTTAGGTAGAGTAGAAGAACCTGTTGTGGAAATGACGGTAAAGGTTAAAGACGAAAATATGATGGAAATGGTTAAAAAAGTTCAGCCGTATGCAGAAGATAATGTGGTAGTAATTGAAGAAAAAAAGACAAAACGTAAATACACAAAGAAGAATCCAACACCTCCGAAACAAGAACGTATGGTTCGTATCACGGTTGATACACCAAAATCCATGCACATCAAATTAAAAATTAAAGCAATTGAAAATGACATTACAATTCGAGATTATGTGATTGGCTTAATTAAAGATGATTTAGGCTTGAAATAAATTTAATAGAATCATAACTTAAGAATGATAAAACTTTTCTTTTTTGCCGCAACTTTTTTCTTTTGATAATCGTCAATTCGATTTTTTTATTTTTATTAAAATTAGTTATTAACAAAAATTTCAAATACGTAATCTTTTAAGTATTTAATAAGTTTTAATATTTTAATACTTTAGAAGCTTTATAAGGTATTGATTATTAGTTTTTTATAGCTTTATAGGTGGACATAAATAGGGAATAAAGTGGACACAAATAGGGAGCATCCGAGACATAAACAGGGAAGATTGTGGACATAAATAGGGAATAAAGTGGACATAAACAGGGAGTGATGACTTGATTTAGATATAATCTATCATTACTGGACAAAAGTAGACAAAAGTGGACATAAATAGGGATGATAGAGGTTGTTATTGGTTAGTTTATGGGTTTTTACATAAAAATAGAGTATTCAAACATTATAAAGTGGACAAAAACAGGGAGCTTGATGAATTATTTTTCCTTAGGTGGACAAAAACAGGGATTTGTTGAGGTAATTAACCTATAAGTGGACAAGAAAAAATACTTATTTTAAAGCATTGATAATCAATTAGTTATGAGTTTTTAATGTGGACAAGAAAAGGGTAGAATACCTATAAGATTGACAAATAATGTATTTATGTAACTGAGAAGTGGACAAGAAAAGGGCAACTTAAAGTAAAAGTTTCAATAAATACATTTTTAATATTAATAATCAGATACTTATGAAACCAGAAAATGTATCTAATAAGATAGCGAGGATAGAAAATAAGTTCATTTTTCATGCTCAATATAAATTTACATCAAGGGAACAAAAAGTGATTTTATATCTCATTGCGAATATTAATCCGAAGCAAGAACGATTTATTGAGCAGATAATTCCAGTCAGAGAATTGGAGCAAGTTTTAAAATCTGACGGAAAAAAATGGGGCGGATTGTATGAAGAAATGCGAAAATTTGCGAAACGAATTCGAACGAAAGGAATTGAGTTTGATACCAATATATTGATAGATGGAAAACGATTTCCAGCTTATATCAACTGGTTTCAGTCGGTTGTTCCTGTACAACGAGAAGATGGCGAAATCTGTATTCGATTCTTATTTTCACAAGATTTAGAGCCATTTTTATTGTCATTGAATCAATATGCAAAAATCAATCGATTAGAAATTGCACCTATGAAATCAGGGTTTTCGATTCGGATGTTTCAGATATTTCGAGCTCATCGAGATAGAATGGCACAACATGAGAATATTAGTCGATTGAAATACGAAGTTGAAAGTTTGAAAAGCCTATTGGGAATTTCGGAGAGTTATGCTCAGTTTCGAGATTTTAATAAACGAGTGTTGAATACAGTAAAACGAGAGGTGAATGATAACTCCAGTATTTTTATTATAGATATAGAAAAACAACGAAATAGTAAACGCAGAATCACACATGTAACTTTTGTATTGAAAGACCAAGAAACAGAACATTCGCAAACGTCAGTATTGCCTCCAAAAACGGAAAGTTCCGTCAAAAAAACATATGGTGACTATTTGCCTTCTGCCGAAGAAGTTGGTAGTTTGTCCAAAGCACAACTTGATGCGTATAATCATTTAGTAGATTTTGGTGTAAAAGAAGGTATTGCTTTTCGTCAAATGGTGATAAAAATAAAAGGAAGTGAAGCTGAAGGATTTGAAGATTGGTTTGTTCAAGAAGCTATCAAAATATTTAAAACAAAAACGACACTCAAAAGTAAAAAAGCACAAGCTGGTGCTTTTGTTAAGTGGTATTTAGAGGGAAAAGCGTTTGAATCTGGTAGTTATTTTGGGCAGATTATGGAATATATGTCGAAACGCAAAAAACGATTATCACAAGCACAATGGCAAAATCGTAAAATGGCAATGACAATGAATTCCGAAGAGTTTAATGCTTTTTATAGAAAAACTAAAACAGTATTAAAAACTAAAAAAACGCTTAAAAAAGTATCAAAAGTGATAACTCCAAATAGAGTTAAAGCACCTGCAAAACCGAGGGCAAAAAAAACATTATTAGATATCATTGATATGTCTTCAACAGAAGGAAAATGGTCAAAGCCATTTAATTTTAATACTTTTCAAGAAGAATTTGAAAGTGATTTTGAAGCAATAAAAATAGCCGTTGAACAAGAAATTGATGACTTTTTTATGAATATGGAGAAGCCAATTAATTATAAAGATATTGTAGCAAACGCAATCAAGACTCGTTGTGAGCATTGGTATAATCAGCAAAGATAATAATTCATGGTTGACAGTTTTTAGTCAATAAATGAAAAAATACAAAAGTGATGTTGTGGCATGAAAAAATAGCAATTATTAAGGAAACGTATTCACAAGAAGCGTTTTTAGCTTCCAGAGTTGGTTTTAAAAAAATTAAAAAAACGATAGAAAGTAAATTTATTGTTCGACCTAAAGATTATTATCATCCTAATATTTATTTAGGTGCTTTTAGAGATTGGTGGAAACATATGGATAAAACATATGAAGCGATTATTCCATATCGCTTTGATAAATTTATAGATACTTTTTTGTATTCACAACATCAGTTTTGGGTTGGATACGAACTGGGAGAAGTCGTATTGTATAAAGCAACGCCAAAAGTGATTAAACATTTATCGACTATTGGACAAACATGGACTCGAACATTTTTTATCATTCATCAAAAATATGATTTTATAATCGGTTTGAATATTCGTCATGATGGTACACATATCATTTATGCAGGAACAGATAAAATGAAACAGCGATTGAAAAATCAATTTGATTAGAATTAATCATAATTATCACCAAAATTTAAATTAAACTCTTGAAATCTTGTATTTAATAACATATATTTGAATTTGTAATATAAAATATGGAAAATGGATGAAAATCAAAAAAGAGACGAGACTGTTTTAGATAATGATTTGGTGGAAACGAAGATTTTGGACATAGATAAACCAAACTTAAGTGTTTGGTCAAGTGACGTTGAAATAACACAAACTAAAACCATCAAACGCTTAACTTTTCGTAGTTTATTAGTTGATATTGCAGATGCATTCAATTTAGATAAAGGATTGTTGTATACCATAAAAGGAATGACATTGCGACCTGCTCAAACTATTCAAGAATACCTTGACGATAAACGATATGTCGTAATGAACCCGATTAAATTTTTCATTTTAATTATCGGTACAACATTATTAATTGCTTCGCAAACTGGGTATTTTGATGATATTTCTTCCATAAAAGATGGTTTTGAATACGGTTATACTCAAGGCGATGAAACGAAAGAAATTCCTGAAGAGATGAAGGAATTAGAGGACAAGTTAATGTATTATTTTGAAAATTATTTTATTAAATATCAAAATATATGGTTTTTAATCACCATTGTTTTTACCAGTTTTTTCACCTATTTATTTTTTAGAAAACGAGGATTTAATTTTATTGAACATAATATCATTAATGCCTATATTTTTATTTATACCTATCTATTTTTCACTATGATGGTTATATTTAATTTGAATGCTCAAATTTGGACTTACCCATATATGATTATTTACACAGTGATGGCAATGATTGTATATAAACAGATTTTTATGGTTTCTTGGTGGCAATCTATTTACAAAACGTTATTGTCATTTATATCTTCTTTATTAGTCTTTTATTTATTATTTGCAATACTTGGAGTCATTTGGGCAATACAAAGCTTAAAAGGATAAATATTAAAATTCATATTAAATGCAATTTGAAGTTCCAGCTTTGGAGAAAACGAAACTGGAACTTCAGATAACATTTAATCTACAATTGATTGACAAACATAATCAGGAATTATTCCTGATGAACGAATTTTAACTTTATAACTACGTTCACTTGTGTTTCCAGATAAAACTAACATTGTCGAAATTCCAAATTTATTTCCACCAAGTATATCGGTACTTAAAGTATCTCCAACCATCAATACATCTTTCTTTTCAAAATAACCATATCTATTGATATTGTCAAAAGCATAATTGAACATTTGTGTATCTGGTTTTCCAAAATGTAGAAATTTTCGATTTAAAATAGATTCAAATAATTTAGCAATTCCACCAGTCGCAATATTCACATCGTTTTTGGCCGTTGGATAAATTTTATCGGTATTTGCAATGATGACTGGCATTTTCTTCTTTCGGAGTAGATTGATGGTTTTGTTCATATCTGTATTCCAATCAAAACCTTCATCATCCAAGAATACCATCGCAGTAATAGCGTCTAAATTTTCAAAATCAATATCACCAACCGCAATTGCTTTTAAGCCAACTGATCTAATATACTGAGCTGAATTTTTTGTTCCTAAATAGGCAACTTGTCCTGTTTTGACTTTTTGTTGTAAGAACAAACTCGCCATCATTCCAGACGTAATAATTTCAGAAGGTTGCAACCCTTTTAGACCACTTTGATCAAATCGTGCCGCTTGTTGTGCCGCACTACGAGAAGCATCATTGGTTAATACTCGAATAAATTTTCCTTGATTCCGTAATTCGTTAATTACGACTTGTATGTTAGGAATTAAGCCATTATAATTTTTTAAAACACCATAAGAATCAAAAAAAATTACTTTGTATTTTTTAGCAATTGATAGAAATTTCTGCATTGTTGGAGTATTTGATAAGCTGCAAATTTATAAAAACTTGACTGGCAATAATCAAATAAGGATAAGGTTTTAAATCTTTTATGGATTTTCGTAAAACTGTGAGTATTTTAATAATAAATAATTGTAGGTGAGAAATTAAAATTATTAAAATCAACAAATAGAGTAGGAGAGGAGCAATTTTATAAAACTAAAAAATCCCTATTTGAATAGATTCAAATAGGGATTTTAATTAATTGACCTTATTTATTAGAACGTCAATGTAAAGTTATACTTATATACGTAAGCCCAAATTGAAAGGACAAAAATGATAGTCAAAACTGCATAAATGAAAAAGCCTTCTGATCCTTTTGTACGTCTTGGTTCGATAGATTTCATAATATCAATATTTTATAATCAAAAAAAATTTGTTGTCTAAATTGTAAAAAATGCAAAATTACATACAAAACTGTAAACAGCAAAGATTTTACAACGTATTTGATAATTTAGATACTTTTTAAAATAGATTTTATGATTTTAATAAAAATAAATTTATAAATGTATTTTACTCATTTAAAATTTTATTTATTAATAAATATATATTTATTTTAATATTTTGTTAATCTAAAATTTGATGTGTTGATTGTTGTTTTAAGTTGTAATTTTCATTATGAATAATTTATCAACTATTTAAAACCTCAAAAAATGAATAGAAAACAATTTTTGTCAATGTCCGCTTTAGCCGCTTTTTCAGTTTCTTGTTTGGGTAAGGTTAAGAAAACAGATAATGATGATTTTAAAGGCGATTGTGAAACAACAAATGATATTTTAGGGCCTTTTTATCGTGAAAACGCACCAATTCAGTATGATATGACTTTTGAAAACCTAAAAGGAAGTGTGATAGAACTAAAAGGAAAAGTATATCAATCGGATTGTGAAACGGTGATTGAAAATGCCTTAGTTGAGATTTGGCATTGTGATACAGAAGGAAATTATGACAATGATTCTGCTGATTATAAACATCGAGCAAGATGGAAAACAGATGAAAATGGTAAATATGCTTTTAAAACTATTCTACCAGGAAAATACCTCAATGGACAATTATTTCGACCTGCACATATACACTTTCGTGTAACAGCAGTGAATCAAAAAGAATTAATTTCACAAATTTATTTTCATGGTGATCCACATATTCAAGAAGATCATTGGGCTTCACAACAAAAGGCTCAACATCGAATTTTACCGATTATTTTAGAAGATACAAGTGGGAATTTGGCCGTAAATTTTGATATTTATTTGAGTGAAAAATAAATAAAATGAGGTTATGACTTAAAATCATAACCTCATTTTAGCAATAAAAAGAGAATTTTATTCAACACAAATTTCATACAACTTTCGTCTAAATTCTACCAAAACGTCTCTTAAAGGAGAACGTAAATTTGTACCGTAATTATAAGTTGCGGCTACAATTGTATTGTTGTGTGGTAAATAATTCAGATTGGCCGAATAACCAATATCGCCACCAGAATGACCATAAACTTTTAAACTATCAGAAAAATTATTTCTAAATTCATTATGAATTCCACCGATGCTTCCTTCCCAAGAACTATTTTCATCCATTGTCATACTTCCAAAAATTAAATCTAAATTTTCAGGAGTTGTTAATGTTTTTTCACGCAATAAAGCATTCATAAATTTATACAAATCCGTTACAGTCGAATAAACACCAGTGTAACCGTTACCACTGCCAGGATTCAAATTTGAAATATTTTGAATGTCTTTTCCATCATTGTGAAAATCTAAATAGCCTTGTGCTAAATTCGGTAAAGGAAAATTATTTTCGTAATTATAATAAACCGTACTTTCCATTCCTAAAGGTTCTAAAATTCGATTTTGTAGTAATGCACTATGGTGACGACCAGCAACTTCATCTATAATCAAACCGACCAGCATGGTATTAGAATTAGAATAACGTTGGGTTTCACCAGGTGAATGTGTTGCTGGTTTTCCTTCCAAGTATTTAATAATTTTTTCACTTGTCCAGTGTTTTGAAAAGTCATTGATTACGGCCAAATTGAATCCCAAATCTCCAGCTACATCATAAATTCCCGAGGTATGATTCACTAACATTGCGACCGTAATATCATCACCATTTTCGATTTTTTCGGCTACTTCAGGAATATGTTTACTTATCGGATCATTGATATTCATCGAACCATCTTGAATCAATTGCCAAATTAAAGTTCCCATCATCATTTTGGTCACACTTCCTAATTTATTAATATGACAAGGTTGCATTACGATTTGATTTTCAAGGTCAGCATAACCTGCTGAAGCAATCCAAAATCCATCATCATCATTAATTAAAATAGACATTCCAGGCAAACCTTGTGCGATATAATCATTCATTAGAGTTTGAATCGCTGCTGCTTTTGGATGATTTTCATTGATGACAAATGATACATCATCTGTACATGTTGTAGTCGGTGGAATATCAACTTTTGAGCAACTTATGATGCTGCTTAAAGAGATTATTACTAAGATTATATTTATTAATTTTTTATAAATCATTTTATAATTTTTTAAACAATTCAATCATTTTACAATCAAAAAAACTTCTTTTTATACATAAAACCACGAATGTTTTCCTTAAAAGGAAAAGACAATCCAATTCGAATCGGTGTATAAGCAATGACAGGTATCGTTTCTTGTACAAACGTACCTTGTACTTGTAAACGATAGTCAACAAAAAATGTCGTTTTACGATTGTGAATCAGGATAAAATTCGTTTCCCAACTTGCCGAAGCACCAACCGAAATTAGCCAGTTGTGTCGAAGCTTAGAGGCTTCCTCATATTGTTGAGTAGAAGTGTTCCACTCCAAAGTCGTCATATCTGGAATAGATAAAACATAACCGCCACCAATCGAAAAAGGTGTAATCGCTAAACCATTTCCAAACTTCATGGTGTAATTTCCTTCTGTGAAAACTTGAATGGCTGTTTGTAAATTTCGGTGGTAGAAATAACCAATATTTGCGGTTTGATTGATTTGATGACGGACATGATCGGTATAGCGAATTGTCACACCAGTATTTGCTCCAGGATGTAAAGTTGAAAAATTTGGTGTACCAAGACTTGCCGCATATTGACCGATACTGATATGATATTGCAAACGATCAGGAGGTGTTTCTTCTTGTGCCGATAAATTGATACTTAGAAACAATAGTAGAAAAAATATTAATCTCATAGTTGGTTTTGTAGTTTATAAAATATTTATCAAATGTAGGAATAACGAATGAAACATGGATTTGTTGGAGGAAGAGATTAGAAATTAGCTTGAGATTTATTAGCCTTTATCCTGAAATATTGTGGATAGAAATTGTTTTCATTTCAAAATTTCACCTTCGGAGAAAATTGTTTCCACTCCGAAGATGAAGTTTTGGAATACGTTACAAATCTAATGCTTTTAATAATTTATCGCCATCAAAAACTTTATCAATCAAATCAAAATGTGTTTCAAAAACGTCATGTTGAAGTTGTTTGGCAAAAGATTCTAAAAAGAAATAATTGCCTTCTTTGATAACATAATTCAATAAGAAAAAACGATAGGCTTCTTTCAAAAATAAAATTTCTGCTCTACTTAAAGGAAAAACTTCATGATATGATTTTAGGAATCGAATAAACCGATCTTCCATCATTGTACTGGCATTGTATGTAAAAACAGTTCTATCTCCAACATTTGAAACAATACGACTAATAAAGTAAAAATCAGCGATTCGACTGCTCATTCTGAACCAGTCATAATCCCATCGAGAGAAGAATTTGCCAGATGGTGAAATGGAAAAATTTCCAATATTCCAATCCACAAAAACAGGAATTTTATCAAAACCGTTTGAATTAATTTTATGTGTATTATTTAAAAAAATATCACATTGACGACGAATAATATCCGATTTCGCTCGAAAATTTGTATCACTAACATTAAGTAATTCATTAATATCTGTCGTCATATTTTTAGATGATAACGGCAAACTATGTCGTATCAAATGACAAGATT
Source organism: Saprospiraceae bacterium (assembly GCA_045106825.1). Classification (GTDB taxonomy): domain Bacteria; phylum Bacteroidota; class Bacteroidia; order Chitinophagales; family Saprospiraceae; genus CAWVWD01. The sequence goes on from JBGCFH010000074.1 coordinate 28,539, forward strand.
TATGAAAATGAGCAAACTCAATACCTAATTTGTCAATATGTTTATTTTCCAATCGCTTAGGCATTTTGGATTTGATTCGAATCGGTCGATAGAACACAATCCAAACATCTTCAATTCCATTCTGAAAACGATGAACAAACAGTTGATTTCCTTTCATCAATGACCTTGAAAGAAAGTTTTCATATCGAACAGGCAAATTATTTGACATGACATTAATAATGGTATGATCCTCAACAAAGTGTTCAAACTTACCGAAATAAGATAATTTAGCAATGATATTATTGCCGTCTTTTAGCCGAATCTTATAGACGTGATTGGTCGAAACCATTGCACTAATGTCATTGATTCGATCTATTGGCCGAGTGCTATCGTAAGCGTACCAGGCGTATTTTATAATAGTTATGAAATCCACAATTAATTGATTGGTTTTATTTATTAGTTAGTATGACAACAATCATATTTTAAATCCTAAATTTATGTATAATTTTGCTTTGCTTCAAAATAGATTATTAATTTCTGTTTTTTATAATCGAAAATAGAAAAATTCTATACTAAAATTCTATTTAAAAATTAAATAAAATGGCTAAAACTAAGAAATATACTACGATTCATTATCATAGTTATTTGGAATTAGATAAAGTGCTAAATGCTCAAACATTGCGCAGTGCGGAATTAGAAACGCCTGCACATGAAGAAATGCTATTTATTATTACGCATCAAGCGTATGAATTATGGTTTAAGCAAATTATTCATGAACTGGGTTCTGTTCATCAAATGTTTCAAAATGATAATGTTGATGAAAAAAATATTGGTACAGCAATCGGTCGTTTGCAACGTGTTGAGGAAATCTTAAAATTATTGATTCAACAAATTGGAATTATGGAAACCATGACACCTTTAGACTTTTTGGATTTCCGTGCTTATTTATTTCCAGCATCAGGTTTTCAGAGTTTTCAGTTTAGAGTTGTGGAAGCAATGTTGGGTTTGCCCGAAAAAAATCGCTTAACGTATAACAATCATCATTATGCTTCCGTTTTTCCTGATGATCAAAAGGAAATTTTAGAGAATATTTATAAAAAAGGGACATTTTTTGACGTTGTAGAAAGATGGCTGGAACGAATTCCCTTTTTGAATTTTGGTGATTTTAATTTCTTAAAACATTATGAATCTGCCGTCAAACGAATGATTAAAAAGGAACAGGCAGCGATTATGGCTTCAGAATATTTGAGCGATAAAAGTAAACAAATGCGATTGCGAATGTTGGGCGATACAGATACGTATTTTCAGTCTGTCTTAAATAAAGAAGCTCATAATGAAATGACAAAACGAGGCGATTTGCGTTTGTCTTACAAAGCTACGGTTGCCGCTTTATTTATTAAATTATATCGTGATGAACCAATTTTGCAATTGCCGTATCAGTTATTGGTTAACTTAACGGATATTGATGAATTATTGACAACCTGGCGTTATCGTCACGCTCAAATGGTGATGCGAATGTTAGGTAAAAAAGTCGGAACAGGCGGTTCGTCAGGTCATGCTTACTTACACGCAACAGCCGTTCAACATCATATTTTTACAGATTTACATAATATTTCAACCTTGTTGATTCCTCGTTCAGAGTTGCCAGAGTTACCGAAAGAGTTGAAAGAACAATTAGGGTTTTCATTCACAAAACAGTAAAATTTTGAATTTACGTTTACGAAACATACAAAGTTTCGTAAACGTAAACCCAAAATTTTAATGTTTTAAATAACTCTATTTAGTTTGAGTTTACATTGTAAAAACATCACAAAAACCATAGTCCCAAAAGTGCTATTATCAAGCCAATAATAATAGATGCGGTGATTACCGAAAATGGAATTAAACCAATTATAGTCATAATTTTACTGACTTTATATCGTTCAGGGTTTTCAGAATTTCTAATAAGTCTTAATGTACGAATCCCAGAAACACAACTTACAATTGCAGTAGCAATTAAGATTAAACCAAAAGCAGCGAAACTGGTGTAAATAGCAAATAGTAAAAGTGAAGCGGTAAGAAGTCCTGCTAAAATAGTTATGATTGCACCGTTAGAGATGCGTTCGTCATCTGATTTATATCTTTTTGTTAGTCGTTTTGCAGAAGAATAGTTTTTTACTATTCCTTTTTTTGATTGCAAATTTTGTTGTAATTTTTGTTGTAATTTTTGTTGTAAAGTCGTCTTCGTAGGCGTAGATATTTCTACTTTGTGATGTGCTGCAGTGAGTACAGAAGATATACTTAATAAAAAACTAAAGCATAATAGGTATTTTGAAATAGTCATTTTCTGATTTTTTTATTAAAAAGATTTATGTTAATTTGTCAAGCTCATTTCATTCTCTTAGTGATATTTTTATAACCTTTATTCCACAGGCTTTCGCCAAACTTTTACCAGCACATTCGCATTATTTCGAGCAACAATCACGGCTGAATTTTCTCCAATCGTCATCATTTTCATATCTCGTATTTCGCCAGACAAAGCCCAACCGCTTTTACGAGGTTCGATATTTTTGAAATTGCCTTTTCCGTCACCTTGTAAATAATTTCCAAATGATGCATCGTAGCGACCGATTTTTGGGACAACCGTGAAAAAGTTGCCGCCTAAAACGATGTCTTTGTTTCCATCTCCATCAAAATCTTCGATTAAAATACTTTGTGTCGGTGCAAATTGTGCTTCGATTGGTAACGCATGAATTTTGAAATTTCCATTGTCATTTTCTATCCAAACGGTACGTAATTCTATTGCCGTTAATTTTTTGGCTTTCGCCAATTCCGTTTCCGAAAAGACTTCATTGATTTGACTTTTTGCGTATTTATCATATTTTAAATAGGTTTTTCGCTTCGATGCAATTTGTGAAATCAACTCATCTTGTGATGCAAACGGATACGATTTTTCACCATTAAAATAACACAACATTTGATCTAAACTGCCATTATCATCAAAATCATGAATATACATTTCCAATGGTTTTTCCACACTTGCTGTCAGATCACAATTCAATCCATGATTACCAACCACAAAATCCAAATCACCATCATTATCCAAATCTGCTGCTTCAATCGTATTCCACCAACCGAACTGGTCACTGGATGCTGGTTGCTTGTCAAAACCACCATTATTATTCTTAAAAATTGTAATCGGCATAAATTCACCAACGACGATTAAATCATCATCTTTATCGTTGTCAATATCTGCCCAAATCGCATCCGTTACCATTCCAACATCTTGAAATTCTGCGGATTTTAAGGGCATAAACTTACCTGTTCCATTATTAATCAAAAGTGTAGAACTTGGTGAAATTCCATATTTTCCAGAAATCACTCGATTCCCAATAAATAAATCTATATCGCCATCATTATCAAAATCATTAGCACGAACGCAAGAACCATTTCCATTAGAATAAATTGGATTTTCAGACTTTTCAAAAACACCTTTTCCATTATTAATATACAATCTATCGGTCAAAGCGTCAGCGTTTTGTTGCCATTCATTGCCACCAGTAACGACAAATAAATCTAAATCTCCGTCATTATCAGCATCAAAAAAAGTAGCGTCTGTATCTTCCGTTTCTGCGTCAAACGATTGTGGCGAAGCTACTAAAACTGGTTTTCCGCCTTGATTTTTTTGTAAATGTAATTGTCCATTTTTTCCTTTTGAACCACCAATAAACACATCGTCCATTTCATCACCATCAATATCTCCGATTGCTAAAGCTGGCCCTTCGGTCGATAAAGCGTGTGTCAATAATCGCTGAACGCTAAAGTCCGAAAATTGATTTTCTTCGTGATAAATTGCGTTAGCAATTTCTTTTGTTGCGTCTAAAAAGACAGGATTTACAGCTCTTTGTGGTGTATAAATAAAGAATTTTTCTGCCTCATTTTGATTGAAAATTATGGTTTGATTCGTTTTTACGCCCGATTTAGTTTCATAAATTCCATTACTCCAAACAACTGTAATTGAGTCAATCACAGTAATATTTTTTAATCCAAAGTTTAAGACATAATCAGAGGAAGATTGAAAGCCACGAGTTGGCGATTGCTCTTGATAGTAAACTTCGCCTTCATGTTGTATATAGACTTTTGCCCCGATTCCGAAAGTATTTAGATTTTCGCCTTTTAGCTTGACTTTTAGATAATTATTTTTTGAATTGTTATTGTAAATTTTAGCTGGTTCATTCAGATTATTTGTAATAATTTCCAAATCTCCATCACCATCTAAATCTGCGTAAGCTGTTCCATTTGAGATTCCAACATGCTCTAAACCCCAAAATTTCGTGACGTTTTCAAACTGTAATTTACCTTTATTTTGGTAGCAATAATTCGATACTTTGCCATCAGGCATTTGTTTTGCCAAATCCAAATCCGTTGCATTCTGTTGAATAAAATCACTGGATTGAAATTTCAAATAATTCAAATCATTCGGACGACGCAAGATACCATTAGAAATAAATAAATCCTTCAAACCATCATTATCCAAATCCGCAAACAAAGCCGACCAAGACCAATCTGTCGCATCAATACCAGTCAATTGTCCGATTTCACTAAAAACTGCTGCACGACCAAACAGATTTCCACGATTCAAATGCAAGTTATTTCGAGGATATTGATAATGAAAACCATCGCCCAAACGCTGTACAAACTTCTCATAATTAGAAGCTCCATCAGATTGTTTCATCGTCTTTTCATCTTCTGGTTTCATATCCAACGTTACCAAATCTGGCAACGCATCATTATTAAAATCTGCAATATCTGAACCCATCGAAAACTTCGATTGATGACCAAGCGAAAAAGTCGAACCTTCTCTAAACGTGCCATCACAATTGTTATAATACAGATAATCATTCTCCTGAAAATCATTAGAAACATAAATATCCATACAACCATCTTGATTCACATCGCTTAACGCAATCGCCAAACCATAACCGATTTTACTACTCAAAATCCCTGCTTCTTCACTCACATTTGTAAACAAATTATCATCATTTCGCATCAATTTATCACCAGCAATTTCATTTGGTATACCTCGAAATGTTGCATCATATTTTCGTCCAGCATCATGTGTTGAGTGATTCAATAAGTAACAATCTAAATCGCCATCATTGTCATAATCAAAAAACGCTACTTGTGTTGCCAAACCTTCAAATGCTAAGTTGAACGCAACCGCTTGTTCTGTAAACGTTCCATTTTTATTATTAATAAATAACTCATTTCGACCTGTGAAACCTTTGTAATTTCCAACATTACAAACGTAAATATCCAAGTAGCCATCAGCGTTTACATCAGCCATTGTAACACCAGTTGACCAGTTGCCTTTGCCGCCAACTGCTGCTTTTTCCGTTACATCTTCAAATTGCATATTTCCTTTATTGATATACAATTTGTTCTGACCTTGATTCGATGTAAAATACAAATCTGGCAAACCATCATTATTCACATCTCCAGCTGCAACTCCGCCACCATTATAATAATACAAATATTGAATAATGTTATTCCGTTCATTTTCGGTTAGATTATTGGCAAAAGTCACATTGGTTTTTTCGGACGATAATTCGGTGAAAACCGTGTTTGTATTTACCGATTTATTACAAGAAAAAAGAAAAATGATAAAATACAAACCAATCATTACTTTACAAAAGTGACGTAATTCACAATTCTTAATTCCTAATTTCTCATTCCTCATTATCAAAAGTTTCATTTCAATTTCATTTTAAGTCACAAAAATACAGATTGTCTTTAAGGTTTTCCTAATTTGATAATTATTAAACGTTCGTTTTATAGTTTTGTGATAATGTACCATTATTCTTCAAAAAAACAGAAATTATAATGTTTTCTATTTTGTGCCATTCTGGCGAGTAGTGATACATTTCAAATTTTGATAAGATAATTCTATTGAAAATTGAATTGAAATAAGTCAAAAATGACGTTTTTTGCCGTCTGTTTTTTAATAAAATTTAAAATTATAATATGAAATATATTATTTGTGTTTTGGTTTTAGTATCCATATTTGTTTACAGTTGTGATCCAGGTTTTGATTGTGAAGAAGTTGATACTTTAACTGTTTTTGATGATTTAAGAAATGTTGATAGTATTGTTTATATGTCTGAAAGATTAATTACACCTTCTAATATTTTCGATACAACATATCAAGAAATGGTTGTTTTTATTAATAATGATTCGACTTATGCTGCGTTGAAACAGAGAGGAGTTGATGCTAATTGTAGTAGCTGTACATTTCCAAACATTGACTTTACAAATCGTACATTAATTGGTCATTATTTTCAAATCGGTTGTTTGGATTTGACACAGCAACGATTTGTAACAACGTCGGATTCTGATTCAACTTATGCCTTTTATAGTAAATTTATTAATACCAGTAAATGTAATTTTGCAAACTGTTATAATGAAACCTTCAACTGGATGTTAGTACCAAAAGTTGATGATGTGAGTCAAATTGAATTTTATAATGGTAATTTATTTTATGATTGTGATTGTTAAATGAGTTGTGAATTGCCAGTTTGATGACCAATGACAAGTGATAAAAAACTAATAAATATGAAAAAACTATTATACATTTTACCAATAATTTTACTATTCGGTTGTGGAGAAAAGATTGATACGACAGAGGCTGACATCGTTCATGTATCTATGAAAAAAATAACCGATGTGATTGTTCATGATATATTTTCGCCGCCAGTTGCGAGTCGAATCTATGCTTATACAGCCATTGCAGGTTATGAAGCGATGCAGCTTTCCAACACTAATTACCAGTCTTTAGCAGGTCAATTGACGGATTTTACAGCAGTAGAAAAACCTAAAAGCGAAGATATTTCGTACGAGTTAGCCAGTGTTCATGCGATGCTAACCGTTGGAAAAGCGTTGATATTTTCAGAGGAAAAAGTTGAAGAATTTCAAAATGAAACGTATTCAAAATTTGAAAATAGTTTGTCAAGTTCAACTTACAACAACTCTATGGAATATGGGGAAATGGTTGCTAAACATATTTTAGCTTATGCCGATAAAGACAATTATAAACAAACTCGGACTTTTCCTAAGTTTGAAGTGAACTTAGATAACGAAACTCGTTGGCAGCCAACACCGCCAGATTATATGGAAGGAATTGAGCCGAGTTGGAACTTGATTCGTCCATTTGTAATTGATTCGGCACAACAATTTCAACCAGATTTTCCGACAGAATACAGTTTAGATAAAAATTCTTTGTTCTATAAAGAGTTGATGGAAGTTTATGAAGTAAGCAACAATTTGACCGAAGAACAAAAAGCGATTGCACAGTTTTGGGATTGTAATCCTTATGTTTCAACACATAAAGCACACTTGATGTTTGCGACCAAAAAGATTACACCTGGTGGTCATTGGATAAATATTATTTCTATCGCTGCAAGAAAATCAAACTCGGACTTCATGGAATCTTTAGAGGCTTATACCTTGACTTCGATTGCTTTAGCCGATGCATTTATTAGTTGTTGGGATGAGAAATATCGTAGTAATTTGGTGCGTCCAGAAACCGTGATTAATAAACATATTGACGAAGACTGGTTGCCTTTATTACAAACACCACCGTTTCCAGAATATACCAGCGGTCACAGCGTCATTTCTTCTGCTGCTGCTGTCGCTTTGACAACGATTTATGGTGATAATTTTGCCTTTGATGATACTTCTGAAGAAGAATATGGTTTGCCAGTTCGTTCATTCAAATCATTCTATGATGCTTCGGCAGAAGCTGCTGTAAGTCGCTTGTATGGCGGTATTCACTATCGTCCTGCGATTGATAATGGTGTGACACAAGGAAAAGCGTTAGGAAAATATTTGACTGAAAAAGTGAAATTGAAAACGGGAATTAGTGAACAATAATATTGATTGTTGAATTGTTAAATTGTTTTTGACGAATATTTTTTGAATAATCGCCATATTTCGAGTTGGAAATATGGCGATTTTGTTTTTGATAAAAACTAATTGTATATTTATAGACTTTATTTTAAAAAAATAGAATACGGCGACTTTAACATTAAACCTTCCGAATCAACATTGCGTGACCATGAGCACCAGCAGCACAAGCTGCTAACAAACCTAATTCGCCATTTTCATGATGCAAACGATTTGCTGTTGTTGTCATCAATCTCGCACCAGTCGCACCAAACGGATGACCAATCGACAATGATCCGCCCCAAAGATTGAATCTTTCCATCGGTACTTTTCCGACTGCTTTTTCTCTATTCAAGTTTGCTTTCGCAAAATCGTCAGATGATAACGCTTCCAAATTCGCTAAGATTTGTCCAGCAAATGCTTCATGAAATTCAATCACATCCATATCATCAAAAGTCAAATTCTGCCGTTTCAATAATTTTGAAACCGCATAAGTTGGTCCCAAAAGTAGTTCATCTTCCAAGCGTTGTCCAGTAAACACGAAATCGACAACTTCTGCTTTTGGCGTAAAGCCTAATGCCTTTGCTTTTTCTTCTGACATCAACAAAACTGCTGCTCCGCCATCTGTCAGAAAAGAAGAATTTGCAGCCGTTAATGTTCCAAATTTTCTATCAAAAGCAGGACGTAATTTGGCTACTTTCTCAACGGTAGAATTTCCACGAACGCCATTATCTTTATCAATTGCCTTAAATTTTGGTGGAATATTCACAGTTGTAATCTCTTTTGGCAAATGTCCAGCTTCGTGTGCTTTTGCTGCCAATTGATGCGATCGAACCGCAAACTCATCTTGTGCTTCCCGACTCACTTCAAAACGTGCAGCCATAATATCACAATCTTGTCCCATCACTCGATTCGTTGTATATTCTGCTACTTTCGGTGCTTCAGGTTTGAAATCTGATATTCGTAAAGTAGAAATAAATTTCAAATTATCGCCTAAGGTTTTGTTCCGTTGAGCTTTGAATAACTTCTTTCGCATCTTGCGAGGAAACTGAATCGGAGCATCTGAAGTATGGTCAATTCCACCAGCAATCACAATATCTGCTTGTCCAGTCATAATCTCCAAACAACCATCAGCAATTGCCCGATTTGCAGAAATACAGGCTTGCGAAACCGTTCGGCAAGGTGTTGTATTTGGAACACCAGCCATCAATGCCGCTTCACGAGCAACATTCGGTGTTTGCACATTTGAAATAACATTTCCCATAATGACGGAATCAATTTGCTTCGGATCAATTCCTGTTTTGGTTAATAAACCTTTTATCGCAAATCCACCTAATTGATATGACATCAAATCCATATAATCTGTCCCAGATTTTAGAAAAGGTGTTCTGCTTCCATCTATGATTACTACTTTTTGCATATTTTTTATTGTTAAACCCATCCCCTAACCCCTTCCCTTAAAAATGGAAGGGGAATTTTAACTATGTGGTTAAATGAAGTTGAGTAGTTTTATATTTTAATCAGCGATAAAGTTCTTTAACTTTGTTGCTACATTTTTCCATTCGTTTAATACTTCTTCATTCCTAAATCTGATAATCTTATAACCCATTTCTTTTAAAACATCTTCTCTTATTTTATCATACTCAAGTTGTGTATAATGAATTTTTCCATCAATTTCCACAATCAACTTCTTTTGAAAACAATGAAAATCTGCAATAAAATAAGATTTTTTGCTCATGATGTTAGCATGTTCGATTATAAACTGTCTGTTGAACTTTAAGTCCATAAACTGTTTTCCTCTAATTTTTTCCCAAAAGACTTTTTCAGCAGGTGTTTCATTTTTCCTTAAATATCTTGCAAACTTTTTAATTGTTTCGTAAGTCATTTTTTTACTGTAAACTTCGATAATATTGAAGGTCAATTCGCCTTCTATTGCGTCAATTCTAAAAGACTTCGAATTTATAAACTTTCGAGTATTGTTCCCTTCCATTTTTAAGGGAAGGGTTAGGGATGGGTTCAACCTATTTGAACATTGCTTTCGCAATATTTCTCCTAACTTCCTTTGGATTGATAAAATACGGTTGTAACAACAAATTGATAATGCGATTATGTCGGCGTTGTAATCGACCAGTTTCAAAACTTGCGATTGCTTCCATTGCTGCTTTTTTGGCTTTCGCCAATGCGTCATAAAGGTACAATTGTACCATTTGTTGTTGTGTTTCTAAATCGTTACTATTTCCGTTTTTTGCTAATTTTTGAACTTTCAACCAAGCACTTTCTGCCAAGTAGCTTTCTTGTAAAATCGTAGATAAATTCATTACAATTTCTTGTTCATCAATCAATGCTTCTTTTAGCTTTTTTCCTGCAATATTAGAAACATATAAAAACGTATATTTCAAGCCTTTTATAATTCGTTCTTGTTCTGCTTTATCAGATTTATCTCGAAACGGGTTGATTCTTGAGGCGATAAAACTTGGAATTTTTCCGCCAACTGTTTTCAAATCAATTTCTTTAGTTTGCATCGCTCGTTTGAATAATTCGCCGACAGCTAACATGGAATTAATCTCATTTGTACCTTCATAAATTCTTGTAATTCTCGCATCACGATAACCCATTCCAATACCAGTTTCAAAAGCATAACCCATTCCACCATGAATTTGCATGACTTCATCTAAAGCGTAGCAACACAAATCTGAACCTTTGACTTTAATAATTGCGGCTTCGATGGCAAATTCTCGAATTGCTTTGATTTTTGCTTCGTTATCTGACATTCCGCTTGCAAGAAATTCTGCTTCTTTATTATCAATCAAATCCGCAGTACGGAAAACAGCAGCTTCACCAGCAAACGCTTGTGTTGCAATATCGCCAATTTTCGCTTGAATTACACCAAATTCTGAAATAGATTTTCCAAATTGTTTCCGAGTTTTTGCGTAAGCAATACCTTTTTCTAAAGCATGGTAAGCACCGCCAATTGCACCAGCACCAGCTTTAATTCTTCCACCATTTAGGATTGTCAACGCCATTTTAAATCCACCTTGACGTTTGCCCAAAAGATTCTCTACAGGAACTTTACAGTTATCAAAAAAGATTTGAACGGTTGACGAACCTTTGATACCAAATTTCTTTTCTTCTGCACCAGTTGAAAAACCTTCATAAGTCCGTTCTACAATAAATGCAGACAAATTTTTATCATCATCTATTTTTGCAAAAACGATGTAAACATCTGCAAATCCGCCATTTGTAATCCAAATTTTTTGACCATTTAAAAGATAGTGTTTGCCATCTTGAGTAAGCGTTGCTTTCGTTTTGCCAGCGTTCGCATCTGAACCAGCATTTGGTTCTGTTAAAGCATAAGCGGCTACATATTCTGCGGAAGCAATTTTTGGTAAATACTTCTGTTTTTGAGCTTCATTTCCATAATAAACGATTGGTAAACAACCAATTGAGGTTTGAGCACCTAAAGTTGTGGCAAATGAAAAACCGTGTGATAAGTTAGATGAAATCAAGGTGTTTGTCTTAAAATCTAAACCCATTCCTTCGTATTGTTCAGGAATACTTACGCCACATAAACCGAGTTCGCCCGCACGTTTTAAAATGGTCAAAACGGCTGCTTTGTCTTTTTCCTTTGTGACTTCAAATTCTTGACCGTTTTTCTCAAATGGTTCTTGTATCTCTTTAATACAAAAATCCTTGACCATTTCACCAATCATCAAGGCTTCTTCGTCAAACTCTTCGTAAATAAATAAATCGTTTGGTTTGGTTTCTTTGGTTAAAAAATCGCCACCAAAACCGACTTTAAAATTGGAATCCGTTTTAAGTTTTGCTTCGCTTTGCGTTTCAAAAATCGTATCTGTATTCATATTAATTTTTAGTTATCGACTGAAAATCAGTCTATTGTACTTTCTTCTAGTGTCAAAATTAAGAAAACTTACAGAATTATTATTTTGTGAATGTTATTTGATTGTCAAGGTGTTATTTCGATATTAAAGAATATGCATTTATTTTTGATAAAATACATTTTGGTTCATTGACAATTTTGCCAAAAGCAAAAATTATTGTTTTACAGTAGCGGCTGTCTTTAGCTGCCATAAACAATTTTAAACAAAGACGGCAGCTAAAGACAGCCGCTACTGGCAAAAATTGTCAAACAACCTACATTTTTTATAACTTCGTATTAATACCATTTTCATTAATAAATCGTTTAAAATCACCTTAAAATGAGCTACTTATTCAAATTCTTAATTCTTTTAGCACTTGCAGGTTATGCTGGTTTTATGGATTATTTGGATAATCCTGAACGGTATGAGTTTTTCTCTCAAGTAAAAACGACTATAATTCAAGAAGAAGAAAGTTTTGAAGATGTTATATTAGAGACTGGAGAAGATTCTTTTAGCTATCAAGAAGTGATTGGAGATGAAAGATTGTCTTTTGAGTATGATGTAAAACAATATCTTTTAAATCCGGAAACAATTAATATCAAAGCTAAAATCACAAATCATTCGGATGAAGATGTTTATTTTTATTATGATTCTTGTAATGGTATTAAATATTTATTTCAGATTAAAGATTCAGATTTAGGAATCAATCCTTTCGTACTTTGTTATCTTACAGAACCAATGTCACAGCGAATTCTCGCAAACTCTACTTTTGAATATGAATATCCTATTCATATTGAAGAAGATTTTGATAAAATTCACATAGACTTTCGTTTTCCTGAACTTACTAAAGATAACGAATATGTAAAAATCATAATACTTCAAGGCAAACCAACCAAAATTCAAAAACTAAAAGGTCGAAATCCAAAAATTAAATCTGATGTTATTCTTGAGTAAACCTAAGTTCTATGTCTTAAATATGTTAAAATTATAATGATACTATAAATAATTCCTATGTTTCAATAATTCTCATAAAATATTCAAATTCAATATATTTTTCTATCTTGCTGAAAAAATAAGGTTCTTTATGATTTTACGTGGTTTTGAATATTTTGAGGCTAAGTAACGGCCCCGAGTCCTCGGGGCTGCCGAAAATATCACAAACTCATACGGCAGCTAAAGCAGCCGCTAC
>JBGCFH010000075.1:0-3877 GCA_045106825.1 Saprospiraceae bacterium
TAAAAATGATTACTTTTATATTAAGTACGTTACCAGAAGTAATCACGTATTCTAACTCGTACTTTTTCCGTTCTACTTCATTAAAAAATATTCATGTAACTCGGCTATATTCACATTTTTTAAAATCGTAAAACAAAAAAATTACTTCGTTATAATTACGTGCTTACTTCTGATAACGTACTTATTAGGCTTCTTTCATTTATGAACGAAAGAAGCCTAATCATTATAAAAAGCCTTACAAATACTTTCCTAAAAACGCTTCCATTGCTTCATAAAATTCAAAGCGATTTTCCTCATTTCTAAAGCCGTGACCTTCATCAGTTTTCAAAATATATTCTACATCAATCCCATTATTGCGTAAAGCCTCAACCATTTGGTCAGATTCCGCTTGAGCAACTCTCGGATCATTTGCACCTTGAGCAATTAATAACGGAGCTTTGATTTTATCAATTAAAAATACTGGCGAAGTCGCTTTCATTCGAGCGTTATCTTCGGCATCGTCAGGGTTTCCAACCATTTCATATAACATCTGGCGGAACTGTTCCCAATACGGCGGAATCGTATTCATAAACGTAAACAAATTAGAAACACCGACATAATCAATCGCACAAGCATAAACATCTGGTGTCAAAGTGATTCCTGCCAACGTCGCATAACCACCATAACTTCCACCATAAATCGAGATTCTATCTTTATCTGCAACGCCTTGTTCAATCAACCAATTCACGCCATCCGTAATATCATCTTGCATCGCCAAACCCCATTGTTTGAATGATGCTTCCCAAAATGCTCGACCATAACCAACACTTCCACGGAAATTCATTTGTAAAACAGCATAACCACGATTCGCTAAAAACTGAATTTCAGGATTAAATCCCCAACCATCTCTCGCCCAAGGTCCACCGTGAGGATTCACAACAACTGGTAAGTTTTTCGCTTCTACGCCTTTCGGCAATGTTAGATAACCGTGAATCGTCAAGCCGTCACGACTTTGATATTGAATCGGTTTCATTTCTGCCAATTCGTTTTCGTCCAACCACGGACTAACGTCAGCAATTTTTTCTAATCGGTCATCATTTTGATTATAAATATAATATGCACCTAACGAACGGTCGCTATACGTTCGAATCAAAAAAGTATCTTCTGCTTTATTTGCACTGGCAATAACAATCTCGTAACCACCCAAATCTTGTTCTAAACGGTGTTGCAAATTCGCACGAGTTTCATCCAAAAAGTGAAATTGTCGTTTCCAAGTAGAATAGGAAATCGTCGTCAATACTTGTCGCTTTTTAGAATACGACAAACCGCCAACATCAACTTCATCATGACTAAATAGCACTTCGATTTCTTTTCCATTTTCAATGTCGAATTTAACAATCGCAGACTTGTCACGACCTAAGTTAGACGAAGCATAAACGTATTGATTATCAAACGAGAAGAACAACGGAGAAACCGATTCACGGAAGTTGGTCGTTAATACATTTTGAAATTCATCGGTTTCGGTTTTACGATATAAAATACTGGTGTTTACGCCATCTGTTGCGGTTGCGATGCGTAATTTTCCATCATGATCGGTCATCCATGAAGTGATATAACCAGGATTTTCGGCTAATATCGTTAATTCTCCAGTGACGATATTCAAACGATAAGGATCAAAACATTGTGGATTTCGAGTATTTAATGACACTAAAACGTGTTCCTCATCGTTTTCTAAATCATCAATCAATCCAGCTTGAACTTTCTCAAAAGGTGTTAAATCCACATTGTCACTTCCGTCAATATTCACCGCCAAAATGTGATAATTCTCATCGCCACCAAAATCACGAACGTATAATAATCGTTCATTTGTCGCCCACATATAACCCGAAACACTTCGGTCAGTGAGTTCGGTTACTCGTATTATTTCGTTGGTTTCCAAGTTTTTAACATGGATATTCATTCGCCTTTCGTAAGGTGCTAAATAGGAAATGTATTTGCCATTTGGCGAAAGTTGATAAGCAGAAGATTCGGGATTCTTGAAAAAATCTTTTAATGGTATTTGCATCGTTTTTAGTTTTCGAGTTGCGGGTTGTGAGTTACGAGTTGTTACCACTCGAAATAGGCTATTTTATATTGAAATAATTGATTTCAACATATTTCTCCAAACTGCAACGTACATGATATTAATATTTACGATGCAAATATAGAGAATGGAAAATTACGAACTACAATTTTCCATTCCCATTATCAATTTTCCATTATTTTAAAACTCATAATCCCAAAAAGTACGAGGATGTTTATCGTATTTCAATTCTTGATACGTGTTGTAGTAATACCAACTTGCTAATCCGATACAACCTCCGATAAAATAAACTCCAACCAAGAACTTCATGAAAAATCCATTAACTTCTCTTGTAAAACTATCGTTAATCGCAGCTAATACAACGAAGCCAATAATGTAGACAATTGAAATTAAAACGTATTTAATCCGCTTTTTATCTTGGTAAGAAATAGCTTGAATCAAGCCATTACAAAATTGCCAAAATCCTAAAAAGAAAAAGGTCAATAATAATATTATAAAGAAAGCAGCAGGTTGAATAATACAATACAATAACATTCCTCCAATAATTAATGATTGACCAATAATATCTATTTTTAATAATGTTTTTGAAATCATTACATGAATATTTTTATGAATTATTAAGTTGTTTTAATAAAACGTAAATAAATTTCATAAGTTTCAATTATTATTGAAAGTTTTGATAGTTTTTATTTTTGCTTGATATAAACAATTTTATGTAGAAATGAATTATATTTACAACTTATTTAGATTAAATATAAAGAAGATAATAGCTAATAAATATGATACCAGAACAAGTAAACAAGCTAATCAGAAAACGTCGTTCAATTTATCCAAATATGATGACGGATAAACCAATCTCAGACGAAATCATATGGGAATTATTGGAAAATGCAAATCATGCTCCAACTCATAAACTGACGCAACCTTGGAGATTCAAAGTATTCTTAGGTGATGCTAAAAATAAGCTTGGTGAATTTATGGCAGAAACTTACAAAGCAACAACACCACCTGAAAGCTTCAAAAATATGAAGTACAAAAAGGTGACAAAAAAGGCAGCAAAAGCTTATACAATGATTGCGATTTGTATGCAACGTGATCAGAATGAAGCAGTTCCGTTTGTTGAAGAAACAAATGCTGTTGCTTGTGCTGTTCAGAATATTTGGTTGTCTGCTCATGCTTATGGAATCGGAATGTATTGGAGTTCGCCGAAGTATGCTTATGGTGAAGAAATGGCGAAATATTTAAATCTCAAAGAAGGCGAATCTTGTTTAGGTTTTATTTTTATGGGTTATCATAAAGCTCCTGACTTACCTGCAAGACGAACTTCGATTCAAGAGAAAGTCGAATGGATTCGAGAGTAATTAAAACGTTGGAAAGAATTAAGTACCTCATCAAAAGTAATCACGTATTCTAACTTATCTTTTCTTCGTTCTGTATGAAATAAGTTACTTAAGAATAGGCATAAAAAAACTGCCCCGTTTTGCTTTAGCAGTTAGGGGCAGCCACACTATGAGAACACCATCTTAAATTTCTTTTAGGTTATTTTGTATTGTGTTCATCGCTTATTGTCAAGCGAACACTTTCTATTAAACCAAACTTATGCCAAAACCTATCAAATGTGCTTTTTTTATTATATTTATTATTTTTAAAATTGATAAAAACTTAATAATTAACTAGACTTTATTCTAAAATAGTTTAGTAATGAATGGAAATTAAGATTTTATTGCTAATCGAGGCGACAAAAACGGAGTGTAGCCTTAGCTACATGAGTATTTTGTTAACGAAGAGTAGCGATAAAAGATAATTTAGCTTTAT
>JBGCFH010000076.1:0-47857 GCA_045106825.1 Saprospiraceae bacterium
GTTCTAAATTCAATTTTATCTGCAATATTTTCGGGTTCGTTTGAAATTTCTAATAACTTTTGAAAAGCTACAATTAAGAACATTCCTGAACCACAAGCTGGATCTAAAACCTTTCCTACTTTATTATCAACAATAACATCATCAACTATAAGTTGAGCTAATTTTTTTGGTGTGTAGTAAATACCATTAGCTTTCTGTTCTTTTGTTAAGAAAATTTCATAAATATAGCTAATAAATTCGACTGGAATTACATCAAATTGAAAATCAAAAAGGCTTATTTGATTACTTTTTAAATTTCGATTCAATGAAGTTTCGATAGCATGACAAACATCTGTAGTCAAATATTTTTCATCAATTGTATCTGGATGAAACAAACCATTATTAAATATTTTATGGATTATTTCAAATAAACGACTGATACTTTTTACATCAACACTTGAGAGTAAGGTTTTATAATCTATAGCTTCATTTCCAAAATAACGTTTACGGAAATAAGAATTAATAATATGATTATCTTCCAAATATTTAACATATAAAGTCCTGTCAATCAAGGCTTGAACAACTTCATCTTTCTTGTTTATATCTGATTCAATTTTAGATAATTGCTTTTCTAATTCGCTTTTAAGATTCTTTAAAGTATTAATTAAAATCTTATCAACACTTTTGTGCTTTGCCTTTTTTACTTGGTCATAATAATTTATCCAAAAAGTACCGCTATCAAATCTCCATTTTTTAATGCGTTCGATTTTTTTTAAATCTTTTTCGGTTGCTTTAAATGTGTCTAATTCGATTGCTTTTTTATTCGGTGCTGTTTTAGCATCTAATAATTTTAAGATATTTTTGTTAGGAATATAAAAAAGAAGGTTTGCTTCATTTTGATTCCATATATATTTTCTAACAGTTATTAATTCATCATCACTTAATTGAGTAGTAATGAGATAAAACGAAGTATTAGTTTGATTTGGACTACTGTAAAAGAAAAAAGTATTTTGAAGCTTATTGTTTAATGATGAATCTTCTACAAAGTTGATTTTTGTTGATTTTAAGTCTATCTTAAAATCAAATCCTAAATCAATAAAAAAGTCTTTTGTAAATTTCATCAAATTAGTAATTTAAGAAGAATTTATCACCTTTTTAAAAGGTGATATTATAATGTGTCATACAAATATAAGCAAAAAGGGGAAGTTTGAATATAATTTCAACCTTTGTTTAAATAAATATTAAAACATTTTGTTGTTTATACAACTTATTGTTTAAATAAAAATATTTATATTCGTTTATTGACACAAACCAAAATCAAATTATCATGCAGAAAATTTACCTATCACTTATTTTAATTTTTGTGACGACTTTCGCTTTCGCTCAAACAATAGAAGATGCGTTGTTTGACCTTGCTGGACTGAAATTTACGAAAGTAGCAGAAAACAAATACGAATGTTTTGTCAAGCAACCGATTGACCATGAAAATCCTGAAAAGGGAACGTTTTATCAACGTTTGGAACTGACACATGTTGGATTCGATGTACCGAATGTGATGAATACACAAGGTTATCAATTGAATCGCAGTCGTAATGAAGTCGCTACGATTTTAAATGCGAATTATATCAATATCGAACATCGTTATTGCGGAAAATCTGTTCCTTCGCCTTTGGATTGGCAATACCTGAATCTGGAACAAGCAACAGCAGATTTACATGCAATTAATCAATTATTCAAACAAATTTATAAAGGAAAATGGGTAAGTACAGGAATCAGTAAAGGTGGACAAACAACGATTTTTTACCGATATTTCTATCCAGAAGATGTTGATGTATCATTTCCTTATGTTGCTCCGTTGAACTTGGATTTTGAGGAAAAACGCATTTATAAATTCTTAGATACAATCGGAACGGATGAATGTCGTAAGAAGATTTTTCATGTTCAAAAAACATTATTGGAAAACAGAGAAGAAGTATTAGGAAAGTTAAAATGGTTCTCAATTGGTTCGGGCTACAAATACGAATATTTAGGTGGACTTGATGCTGCTTTTGAATATGCTGTTTTGGAATATCCATTTTCGTTTTGGCAATGGGGAAGTGATTGTGATGATTTGCCGACAGGCGATACATTGGACAATTATATTCAATCTTTGATGGATATTGTTGGTTTGTCGTTTTATGATGATCGTTCGATGAAGATGTTTGGCCCACATTATTATCAAGCTTCTGCTCAAATGGGTTATTATGGTTTTGAAACGAAAGCATTTGGTGATTTGATTCAGACATTAGGAAAAGATCCGCACGCTTCATTTGCACCGAAAAATGCTGGTAAAGTTCCATTTAATAATGATGTTCCGAAAGCAACGGCAAAATGGTTGAAGAAAAACGGAAACAACTTTATATATATTAATGGTGCAAACGATACTTGGTCTGCAACCCGTGTGATTCCAACAAAAAATGTCAATGCTTTATATTATAATATGGTTGGAAAACATCATGGAAATGCTCGAATCAAGAATTTGACCGATGCACAAAAAGCGGAGTTGAAAGCGACTTTGGAAAAATGGTTGGATGTTGAAGTTGATATGACGACGTTGGATTAGTCGATAGGCTCAACCTGCGGTTATTCATACTGAACCTTTCCAAAGTTCTTCAATATCAAAAAACGCTGGAAGCGTTTAATATGAATAACCGTAGGTTAAACCTACGGATTAAACCATTTCGACTAATGCTTTTTGGACATTAGATTCGATACGAGCTAAAACATTTGAAGTATCGCCTTTTTGGAACTCTTCCCCAATCAATTGTTCATAAAGTTCGATATAGCGCTCCGAAACCAATTCTACAAAATCATCTGGCATAATTGGCATTGTTTGACCTTCAAGACCCTGAAACCCATTTTCAATTAACCATTCACGAACAAATTCTTTTGATAAATGTTTTTGTTGTTCGCCATTTGCTTGACGTTCTGCGTAACCTTCTTTGTAGAAATAACGAGAACTATCTGGTGTATGGATTTCGTCAATTAAGTAAATTTTTCCATCTTTATTTCCAAATTCGTATTTGGTATCGACCAAAATTAAACCTTGTTTGGCAGCGATTTCAGTTCCTCTTTGGAATAAAGCACGAGTATAATTTTCTAATTGAATATAATCGCTTTCGCTAATAATGCCTTGAGCAATAATTTCTTCACGAGAAATATCTTCATCGTGTCCTTCCATCGCTTTAGTTGCAGGTGTAATGATAGGTTCTGGAAACTTATCATGCTCTTTCATACCTTCAGGAAGTGTCACACCACAAAGTATTCTTTTTCCCGAACGATATTCTCTCCAAGCATGACCTGTCAAATAACCACGAATGACCATTTCGACTCTATAAGGTTCACACATCAAACCGATTGCGGCATTTTCATCAGGTGCAGTCATCAACCAATTTGGTACAATATCGCTTGTCCAGTTTAGAAAAGTTGTTGCAATTTGATTTAAAACTTGTCCTTTGTATGGAATTGGACGAGGCAGAATATGATCAAAAGCAGAGATTCTATCTGATGCAATCATCACCAAAAACTTATCAGCAATGGTATAAACATCTCGAACTTTTCCACGATAAAATTTTGTTTGTTGAGAAAAAGTAAAATTAGTCGTAGCAACACTTTTACGTCCTAAGGCATTATCTAAGTATTTGTTGTCAAACATAGTTTGAGTTTTTTGATATTTTACTGATTGAACTTTATTGTAATATCCTTTTAATCAGTTTATTATGAATGTGTTGTGTTTTGAATTTATACTTGTAAAACTTTTTATATCACAAAAATAGAAAAACGTAATTATTAAAAATTGAAAAATAAAATCAAATTTTGAGATTAGTCAAAATAGAGTAGGAGTAGAAAGTAATAATATTCAAAAAAAATCAAAAAAACCGACTGTCTAATATTGGGATAAAAATCTAATATTGCAAAAAAAAGCATTGTTTATGATGATTATTTTATATTAAAATTATTACTAAATTATTTTTTTACAAATATTTTATAAATAGTTGAGACTAAGAAATGTAAGTTAGTATTGAACGATAATCAGGTATAAAAAAAAAATAATATCATATGCTTGTCATTAATTCACTATAATGGTCATTTTTTTGTGGTAATATGCTTTATATACTGTCTATAGTTTTTTTATATGTCACAAAATCTGGTATTTTTGGCTTAAAATGACTACAAAAGTATTGCCACGATTAATTAAAAGTATCACATAAAAATTCAAACCGACTATGAGAAAGAGACAATCAATTGTTTTTTTGATTAGTGTTTTAGTGTTGAGTTCGTTTCATCTTCATAATGATAAAAAGACAACTAAACAAGAGGCACAAATTACTGCGGGATTTCAACATTCACTATTATTACATGACAATAAAGTTTGGTTTTGGGGAGATTATCAAGACTTTAATGGTAATCAAATTGATTTAAAAGAACCAGCTTTAACTATTAACCTTTCACAGCTTACCGCTATTTCGGAAGGTGCTACTGCCGAACACATGTTAGCCATCAAAGATGATAAAACGGTCTGGGCTTGGGGAAATAATAAGTTTGGGCAATTAGCGATTTTTGAATCTGATTATGAACCATTTCCATTAAAAATAAGAGGCTTAGAAAATATTGTACAGGTTGTAGGCGGAAAAGGTCATAGTGTGGCTTTAAAAGAAGATGGAACGGTATGGACTTGGGGTTGGAATAAATATGGACAACTGGGGTTAGGGAATAATAAAAATCAATCACAAGTACAGAAAATACCTAACCTTAACAATATTGTAGCAATTTCGGCTGGAGCAAAACATACGTTAGCATTGGATAAAAATGGTAGTGTCTGGTCTTGGGGCGCAAATCACCTCGGTCAGTTAGGACTTGGAAAAGATGATAGTACAATTCAACCTGAAAAAATTTCAGGGCTGAAAGATATCAAACAGATTTCGGCAGGTGCATATCACAACATTGCATTAGCAAAAGATGGAAAAATGTTTGCTTGGGGATGGAATGATTTTGGTCAAATTGGTAATAATACGGACGTAAATTCTCGTGTACCTGTTTATATTCCTTTAAATGGAGTAAAAGAAGTCAAAGCTGGAACATTACATAATATCGTCTTGACACAAAACGGAGCAGTTTGGGCTTGGGGAAATAATCACTTTAACCAATGTGGAGCTTTTAAAGCAGGTCAATTGGGTATTCCGCATCAAGTTGCTGGTCTGAAAAATATAACATCACTTTCGGCAGGTGATATTCATAGTGTAGCAACTGACAATAATGGGAATGTCTGGACTTGGGGAAATACTGGTAATGGGCGTTTGGGAAGAATTGATATAGAAAATGTTGAACCTACAATAGCTTTCAATCTTAATGATTTAAAAGAAGAAACAAATTTTACAGAAGTGAAAGAATCTGCCAAAGCAATTGCTTCTAAAAGTGCAAGTTTGGAAGTGATTGGGCTTAAACATAGAGATAATGATGAATACTATGAAATTCCAATTAGTAATTACATCATTGATACAATGTATCACACGATTAAGATTGGTGAAGATGTTTTATTGGATAAATGTCCAACAGAACAAGCACTAAAAAAACTTGATATTAAATTAAAATCTAAGAAAGATAGTAAAATTGCTTTGTCATGGAGGTTGACAGAGAAAGATGATTTATACTTTAATTATTTTGTAGAAAAAAGTATTGATGGTATAAATTGGAAAGAGTTAGAAGAGGATTTAGAGATACTTCAAGTTTCTGATTTAGAAACCGTATTCACTATTCAAGATAATGATGCAACACGACCATATATTTTTTACCGATTGAGACATCTTGATTGTGATGAAAATAATGTTTATTCTAATATCGTGAGAACAGATAAGTGGTTAAGTGAAACAGAAGGTATTTTTAGTTCGAATTTTATGGTGGAAATTGATAACCCTAAAGAACAACAAATTACATATCAGATTCAAGATATTAATGGAAAAATCGTAAAAAGAAAAATGCTTAGTGATAGAGAACTCGCTTTTTCAGATGGTTCTCAACTAAATGATGGTGTGTATTTTATGTTTTTGATTGATGAAGAATTACACCACATAATTGATTATAAAAAAGTAACGAAAATTTCAGAATAGAGATATTCGAGTGTTTGAATGTTTTTAGCATTCAAACACTCAACCTCTCAAATTATCTTGGTTTATATCTTGATGTAGTTAGAATTTTTTGAGCATCGTGCTCTTCGAGCATTTGTTTCAAAGTAATATTGGGGTTATTGTCCATGTATGCTTTTATAATTTGCCAACCGACCCAACTTCCTGCATTACCTGGTGATTCAAGTGGCATTCCGGGAGAAGTTGGTGCGACCTCTATTAATCCCCTTAATTTTTTTAAATCCTTATCATATAATTTATCAATAAACACTGTTTTCCACATTTCAGCCTCGTTTATCGGAAGCCATTTTGCTTGTTCTTTAGTGATTCCTAATTTGATATAATCATCAATATGTGGTTGTAATAAATCTAATATATAAAGTGCTTTTCCATTTTGAATCATTTTGTCAATTAAACGCAAACCATTCTGTTGACCTACAACTTCTCGTGCCAATGCCTCCATCGCCTTTGGTACTATGTGTTGTCGGTTCATAGTTCGTGTAATATAATTAGGTAACTGTACCTGTGAATAATAATATGGTTGATAATCTTCCCCTAAAAACATATCCAGACCAATAATAATTTGCTCTTCACCAATCGTTGCTGCACCTATTCCATATTCAGAAATAAATGTTGTAATCATTGGTGTTGGTTTATTTGGAAAGTAATAATTGTAGAATTGAAATGCTTTTTCAAAATCTTTTTCAATAGGAGAGAGGTCACCATAAACTAATTGACAAGTATCATACAACTCCCTTATAGAAGGATAAGAAATAAACTCTGGAATAACAGTAGCATAAGCCATTGTTGTGTCTTGTAGGCGTTTAAATCGCATGATTTCTGAAAAGTATAAATCAGCAAAATAATCGTATTTTTTGTTTAATTTATTCAAGCTTGGTATTATATCATTAGTATCAATTTGAAATAACTCTTGTTCAAAACGTTGTACATTGACTGTTACATTAATATCTGAAACATCAGGATAATTGTTACCATTACAGCCCCAAAACGTCATTATGAACAATGTACCGAATAGAAAATTCAACCTGTTGATTATTGTTTTTATTGGCATAAATTGAAGTGATTATTTTTATTAATTATAGATTACCAGTAATTTGCGAAATTACAAACGCAATCTTAACGATTTAAATATCAATTGAATTATATCGTAAAATACTTTTTCGAGTATATTTGTTAACTAAACTATATTAGGAAAACATCAAAAACGTAAATGACATGAAAAAATTCATCACATTAGTAATCTTAGCACTAATTACCGTAACAAGAATTAATGCACAAGACTTTCGCTTAGGTATACAAACCAGTCCAACATTTTCATGGATGACATCAAATCAAAATACCATTACAGGCGATGGCGTAAACTTAGGCTTAGAAGTCGGACTTTTAGGGGACTATTATTTTAATGACAAATATGCGATTTCATCAGGTATTTCATTACTACTTAATCAAGGTGGCGGATTAGCTTATTCAACAGGTGGAAACTTATTTCCTGATTCAGAATTAAGTAATGTTACTTTAGATAGTATCGCAAATGGCTCACAAGTAGATTTTAGTTTTCAATATGTTGAAATACCATTTTCCGTAAAACTTCGTGGTGGTACAGGTGATTTAGGATATTATGTCCAAATTCCATATTTTTCTTTAGCCTTTCCAATTCAGGGGCGTGCAGATATAGCAACATATGAAGATGAAAATATACGAAGTAGTGTCTTTCCATTGGCACTTACTTGGGGATTAGGAGCAGGTGCAGAGTACCAAATCAATGATTTGACTGTAACAGGTGGATTGTCTTATCAAAATTCTATCTTAGATATTATTAAAAATAATGGTACATTAAACACAGGTGAAAAAGAAGACGCAAAACAAATTATGAATAGAATTACACTTCGTGTAGGAATTTTCTTTTAATAAATACGATATTTTGAAAACGATAGGCAACTTTATGATTAAAGTTGCCTATTATTTTTTCATAAGAAAATATAAACGAATTGCTTATACTTGATAATCAATATGTTATAAATATTGATTTACACTAAAAATAAATACAATCAAAAAAAATACCCTAACCTATTGACATGTAACCTTCTTTTTACTAAATTGATGAAAATTTAATAAATTAATTAGTAAAACTTAACATGATTTAGTGATCATACAACAATTCATAAAATATCTCACATTCGAAAAACGATATTCATCTCATACTATTTTAGCATATGAGAATGACTTATCAGAATTTAAATCATATTTAAATGAAAGATATGAAATTGAAGATTTAAAAATAGCGGAGTCAGAACATATCCGTTCATGGATTGTTAGTTTAATGAGAGCAAATAAGACTAATACTACTATTAATCGTAAGATTGCAAGTTTAAAATCCTTTTATAAATATTTACAAATTCATTTTGATTCAAATCAAAATCCAACAAATGGAGTTGTAATACCAAAAAACAAAAAGCGATTACCACAATTTGTTAAACCTAACGAAATAATAGATTTATTAGCGTCTTTTAATGATGCGGAAGACTATATCTCATTAAGAGATAAAATGATTATTGAGTTATTGTACGTTACAGGTATTCGTCGCTCAGAACTGATGGATTTAAAATTAGATAATCTTAATTTTCAACAAGGATATATCAAGGTAATGGGTAAACGTCAAAAAGAACGTATCATACCTATTAGTAAGCAACTAAGTGATGATCTAAAATATTATTGGACAATTAGAAATAACAATTTTGAAACTGATAATAATCATTTGTTTCTAACACAAAAAGGAAAATCTTTGTATCCTAAAGCAATTTACAATATTGTAAAAACTTATTTGAAAGGATTCACAACAATAGAACAAAAAAGTCCACATACACTCCGACATTCATTTGCTACACATTTGTTAAACAATGGAGCAGAATTAAATGCAATTAAAGAATTGTTAGGACACGAAAGTTTAGCTGCAACGCAGATTTATACACATACAACTTTAAATAAATTAAAAAGTGCTTATCTAAAAGCACACCCTAAAGCAAGTAATTGATGTAAAAACACATTTTTAATATTATAGTAAAATGTGTTATTGTTAATATAAAACAGTATAAATATGAAAGTACACACGCAATCAGTACATTTTGACGCAGACATGAAGTTAATTGAGTTTATCGAACAGAAGTTAAATAAGTTAGAAAGGTTTTTTGACCAGATTATCATGGCGGATGTAATCCTTCGATTAGAAAATAATGGACAAGTAAGAGATAAAATAGCAGAAATTAAATTGAAAGTACCAGGAAAAGTCCTGATAGCAAAAGAAACAGAGAAATCTTTTGAAGCTGCTATTGATTCGTCCGCAGATGCATTACGTCGTCAATTAATTAAATACAAAGAAAGAATGCGTGCGTAAAAATCATTTTTCAATAAAAAAAATGAATAATGGTTTGAAAAAAAGGCTTGTGTAGCTATATTTGCGGCTCACAAGCCTTTTTTAATAGTAGAAACGCAATCAAAAAATATTTTTTTAATTTTTTTTAAAAATATTTTGATATTAAAAATAATGTTGTAAATTTGCGTTCGTTTTCAACAAGTATGTTGTAACTAATCTTAAAAAGTTAAGGTTTGAACAAATAAATAATCATAATTGCCGATGTAGCTCAGTTGGCCAGAGCAGCTGATTTGTAATCAGCGGGTCGGGGGTTCGAATCCCTCCATCGGCTCTCTTTTATTTTAAGGGAGTTATGTAAAAAATATAGGCGGGGATGCGCCGAAGTTGGAGAGTCGGGGCAGACTGTAAATCTGTTGCTTAAGGCTGAATAGGTTCGAATCCTATCATCCCCACAAGTTTCAAAATTTTAGTATTTTCGGATATTAAAAATGCGGGCGTAGCTCAGTTGGTAGAGCATCAGCCTTCCAAGCTGAGGGTCGAGGGTTCGAGTCTCTTCGCCCGCTCAAAAAAAAGTTGAAAAATAAAAGGGGGAAACCCCTTTTGTTTTATAAGCTTTTTAAAAAAAAAGCATCAATTAATTTTGATGCCGATGTAGCTCAGGGGTAGAGCGTTTCCTTGGTAAGGAAGAGGTCACGGGTTCAATTCCCGTCATTGGCTCAGATAATTGAAAATATTTAATAATCTTAACATTACTTTTCAAAAACTAATAAACCGATGGCTAAGGAAACATTCCAAAGAGGTAAACCTCACGTGAATATCGGAACAATTGGTCACGTTGACCACGGTAAAACGACATTGACGGCAGCAATTACTTATGTATTATCAAAATCAGGACTTGCTGAGAAAAAAGATTATGACTCAATTGATGGTGCTCCAGAGGAGAAAGAAAGAGGTATCACTATCAATACGGCACACGTTGAGTATGAAACAGAAAACCGTCACTATGCACACGTTGATTGTCCGGGTCACGCCGATTATGTAAAAAACATGGTAACAGGTGCTGCTCAAATGGATGGTGCTATTTTAGTATGTGCAGCTACTGATGGACCTATGCCTCAGACTCGTGAGCATATTTTATTAGCTCGTCAGGTAGGTGTTCCTAATATTGTTGTTTTCTTAAACAAAGCTGACTTAGTTGATGACGAAGAGATGTTAGAGTTAGTGGATATGGAGGTTCGTGAATTATTAGATGCTTATGATTATGGTGGTGATGATGCAGCTGTAATTGCAGGTTCTGCTTTATTAGCTTTAGGTGATGATAAGGCTGCAACAGCACAGATATTAGAGTTGATGGCTGCAGTTGATGCTGAGATTCCAGAACCAGTACGTGAGGTTGATAAAGATTTCTTAATGCCAGTTGAGGATGTATTTACAATTACAGGTCGTGGTACTGTTGCTACAGGTCGTATCGAACGTGGTGTAATCAATGTTGGTGATAAAGTGGAAATCTTAGGTTTCGGTGAGAAAATCGATTCTACTATCACGGGTGTTGAGATGTTCCGTAAGATTTTAGATCGTGGTGAAGCAGGTGATAATGCAGGTTTATTATTACGTGGTATCGCTAAAACTGATATTCGTCGTGGTATGGTAATTTGTAAGCCAGGTACAGTAAAGCCTCACACTAAATTTAAATGTGAAGTTTATGTATTAGGTAAAGAAGAAGGTGGACGTCATACTCCATTCTTTAACGGATACCGTCCTCAGTTTTATTTCCGTACAACAGATGTTACAGGTGATATTAGTTTACCTGAAAATGTTGAGATGGTAATGCCTGGTGATAATGTAACATTGACTGTGAATTTAATTGCTCCTATCGCAATGGAAAAAGGTTTACGTTTTGCAATTCGTGAAGGTGGACGTACAGTAGGTGCAGGTCAGGTTACAGAAATTCTTGAATAAAATATACTGAATATAGAGTATAGGAGGTTAAACATCTGTTTAACCTCCTTACTTATGTTTATATAAAAATACGGGCATAGCTCAGCTGGTAGAGCAGTGGTCTCCAAAACCAAAGGTCGAGGGTTCAAATCCTTCTGCCCGTGCAATCAAACTATTATAAATATAATGGTTACCTAATTTAAAAAGGTTAATAGCCGCATAACATTGTTATTTGCAGTCTATTAACCTTTTAATTACTAAAGCCTATTATGGAAAAGGTAAAAGAATATATTTTAGCAAGTTATAATGAATTAGTAAACAAAGTTACTTGGCCAACAATGTCTGAGTTACAAAGTAGTACAATTTTAGTATTAGTTGCTTCATTAATTATCGCATTAGTTATTTTTGCGATGGACACTGCATCAAATTTTGTATTGCAGACATTAATTTACGGTTAGAAAAACTAAAATCTCCAAATGGCTACACGTTGGTATTGTTTAAGAGTAATTAGTGGGAAAGAGCGTAAACTTAAAGAACGTATAGAATTAGAAATCAGACGTTCTAAATGGAATGATTTTATCCCATCAGTTGTAGTTCCTACTGAAAAAGTCTATAAAATTAGAAATGGTAAGAAAGTTATTTTAGAAAAAAATATCTTGCCAGGTTATATTTTAATAGAAGCTGAAGAAGGAAAATTAAATGGAGAAATTGCTCAATCAATTGCTAATATTAATAATGTCATTCATTTCTTAGGAAAACAAGTTCCTACTCCGATGAGAGAATCAGAGGTAAATAGAACTCTTGGCAAAGTTGATGAGGCAAAAGATGCAGGAGTGGCTTTAGAAGAACCATTCATAATAGGAGAAACTGTTAAGATTATTGATGGACCTTTCAATGAGTTTGTAGGTGTTATTCAAGAGATTAACGATGAGAAAAAGAAATTAAAAGTGATTGTGAAGATATT
The DNA here is from genome assembly GCA_045106825.1 of Saprospiraceae bacterium. Lineage (GTDB taxonomy): Bacteria > Bacteroidota > Bacteroidia > Chitinophagales > Saprospiraceae > CAWVWD01. The sequence continues at coordinate 12,434 of JBGCFH010000076.1, forward strand.
TGGTAGAGGAACTGAAGTCGAGTTAAACTTTATCCAGGTAGAAAAACAATCATAATTTTTTATAGTTATTGAAATATTCTGTAACGCACATAAATTTTAAAATCATTAGCAATGGCTAAAGAAATTCAAACTTTTATTAAGTTGCAAGTTACAGGTGGTAGGGCTAACCCTGCACCTCCAATTGGACCTGCTTTAGGTGCAAAAGGGGTAAACATCATGGAATTCTGTAAGCGTTTTAATGCTAAGACGCAAGATGACATGGGGAAAACTTTGCCGGTTGTTATTACTGTTTATAAAGACAAATCTTTTGACTTTGTAATCAAAACTCCTCCGGCAGCAGTGCAATTATTAGAAGCAGCTAAGAAGAAAAAAGGTTCTGGTGTTCCTAACCGTAATAAAATCGGTTCAGTAAACTGGGATCAGATTAAATTAATTGCTGAAAATAAAATGCCTGACTTAAATTGTTTCTCTGTAGAATCAGGAATGAGAATGGTAGCAGGTACAGCACGCAGTATGGGACTTACTGTGGATGGTACTCCACCTTGGGAACAAGCATAGTGTAAGACTCCGAAAAGGTTCGGATGTTCTTGAAGGAAGTTCAGCAAAGAACTGAACGCTATTACCTCAATACAGGTAGTAATTATCTGTACAAATTAGTTAAAATGGCAAGAATTCCAAAAAGAAGAAAAGCTGTCGAAGGAAAGTATGACGCAACTAAAAATTATGATGTCTTAGAGGCTTGTAAAGTTGTTAAAGAAGTTAATACTGCAAAATTCGATGCATCGGTGGATTTACATATTCGCCTCGGGGTTGATCCTCGAAAAGCTGATCAGGCTATACGTGGTACAGTGACACTTCCTCACGGTACTGGTAAATCAAAAAGCGTCCTTGTTTTTTGTACGCCTGATAAAGAAGCAGAAGCAAAAGCAGCAGGTGCTGATTACGTTGGACTTGATGAGTATGTTGAGAAAGTACAAGGTGGTTGGACAGATGTAGACGTTATCGTTGCTATGCCTACCGTTATGGCTAAAGTTGGTCGTTTAGGACGTATTTTAGGTCCTCGTGGCTTGATGCCAAATCCAAAATCAGGAACTGTTACTATGGATATTGCGAAAGCAGTAGGAGATGTAAAAGGTGGTAAAATCGCCTTCCGTGTTGATAAATACGGAATCATACATGCTTCTGTTGGTCGTGTATCGTTCTCAGCTGATAAGTTGGCAGCAAATGCTACGGAGTTGATTTCTACATTATTAAAAATGAAACCATCAGCTTCAAAAGGGGTTTATATGAAGTCTATTACTGTAGCTTCTACAATGAGTCCGGGTATCAAAATCGATACAAAATCTGTTCGTTAATCAAGTTTGATTCAATCAACTCAAGGTTGATTTTATTAAACTAAATGCTTCTGAAAATGACAAAAGCAGAAAAAACGCAATTAATCGAAGAACTTGTAACAAAGTTCTCTGAATCTAAATTTTTCTATCTAACAAACTTCTCCACTTTAACAGCAGAGCAAACAACAGATTTACGTCGTTTGTGCCATGAGAAAGAAGTTGAAATGGTAGTGATTAAGAATAAGTTAATCAAAAAAGCTTTACAACGTATTTCTGAAGATCAATACAAAGATGTATATGAGCATTTGGCTGGTCCTACAGCTGTATTATTTTCAGAGACTGGTAAAAGACCTGCTGAAGTATTGAAAGAATACCGTAAGGGAAATGAAGTGCCAACATTAAAAGCGGCATATATTGACTCTGAGGTAATCGCAGGTGATGACCAAATTGATTACTTATCTAACTTAAAGTCGAAAGAAGATTTAATTGGAGATTTAATTGGATTATTACAATCGCCAATGAGCAATTTAATGAGTGCTTTGAACTCAGGAGGTTCGACTATCCATGGCTTATTGAAAGCTTTGGAAGAAAGAGAAGAGTAAGATTCAATTGAATTTGGCTTCCATTTTTATATCCTATAATGGTTACGCATCATAGGAATAAATTCAAAAATAAAAATGCAGCGATTGCTGCAAGAAACTAATTTAAAACATTCTTAAAAAAATATCAAAATGGCTGATTTAAAAGCTCTTGCAGATCAATTAGTAAACTTGACTGTTAAGGAAGTAAGTGATTTAGCAACTATCTTAAAAGATGAATACGGAATCGAACCAGCTGCTGCTGCTGTAGCTGTTGCTGCAGGTCCTGCAGGTGGTGGAGAAGCAGAAGCAGAACAAACTGAATTTGATGTGATTTTAACATCATTCGGTTCTGCAAAATTAGCAGTTGTAAAAGCTGTGAAAGCTGCAATGGGCGTTGGTTTGAAAGATGCTAAAGGATTAGTAGATGCTGCTCCAAATGCTTTGAAAGAAAAGGTATCAAAAGAGGAAGCAGAATCATTAAAAGAGGCTTTAGAAGCAGCAGGTGCTTCTGTTGAAATCAAATAATTTTACTTTAGTGAACTAATTATCTAATCAAACTAATTCATTATTTTGATTGAAAATTAGACTATCGTTAAAATTGATTTTAATTGCTTTTATTAACAATAAATACTTTGTAAAAGACTGATTTTTACAATATACATAGTATAGAGATAGGTTAGTAGGCTTAGTCAAGCGATATTTTGGCTAAGCCTATACCTGTCTATATGCCGAACAAATTAAAAGAAGAGTTTGTTACTAACGGCATTGATATATAATCTTCAAAACTCCGGCTTAAAAATATTTATACATGGCATCAAACAGCAATGTTGTTGCTGACGGCAGCAAAAAACGCATCGGCTTTGGAAAAATTAAGCACTTATCTGCTTATCCGGATTTTTTAGGAATCCAAATCCAATCATTTCAGGAATTTTTTCAATTAGAAACAACGCCAGAAAATCGTGGAGAAGAAGGACTCTTTAAAGTATTTATGGAGAATTTTCCTATCACCGATGCTCGAAACATTTTCGTTTTAGAGTTTTTAGATTACTTTGTTGATCCGCCGAGATACTCTATTGAAGAGTGTATGCAGCGTGGGTTAACTTATAGTGTTCCTTTGAAAGCTAAATTGAGATTATCGTGTAATGATGAAGAACACGTTGATTTCAAAACGATTGTACAAGATGTATTCTTAGGGAACATACCATATATGACACCGAAAGGTACGTTTGTAGTAAATGGTGCAGAACGGGTTATTGTTTCTCAGCTGCATCGTTCCCCAGGTGTATTTTTTGGACAAAGTTTCCACCCGAATGGTACAAAAATTTATTCTGCGAGAGTAATTCCTTTTAAAGGTGCTTGGATGGAGTTTGCTACGGATATTAATACCGTAATGTATGCTTATATTGATCGTAAGAAAAAATTCCCTGTTACAACTTTGTTACGTGCAATCGGTTACGATTCGGATCATCAAATTTTAGATCTTTTCAACTTAGCTGATGAATTACAGGTAACAGAAGATATCTTAGAAGCTTCTGTTGGTCGTAAGTTAGCTGCTCGTGTATTGAGAAGTTGGACGGAAGATTTCGTAGATGAAGATACAGGAGAGGTTGTGACAATTGAACGAAATGAAATTATTTTAGAACGTGATACAGTTCTTGATGAAGATCATATCGACTTAATTTTAGATACTGGAGTAGAAACAATCATTTTACAACGTGAAGATGTTGATGAAGATTACTCTATTATTTATAACACTTTGCAAAAAGACCCTTCAAGTTCAGAAATTGAAGCGGTACAATATATATATCGTCAGTTAAGAGGAACTGATCCACCTGATGAAGAAACAGCTCGTGGTATTATTGATAAATTGTTCTTCTCTGACAAACGTTATAACTTAGGTGATGTAGGACGTTATAAAATCAACCGTAAGTTGAATTTAGATACACCTCGTGAAACTTTAGTTTTAACAAAAGAAGATATTATCGAAATCGTAAAATATTTGGTTCGATTAATGAATCAAAGAGCAGAGATTGATGATATTGACCATTTAAGTAATCGTCGTGTAAGAACGGTTGGAGAACAATTATATGCTCAATTTGGTGTTGGTTTGGCTCGTATGGCAAGAACAATCCGTGAGCGTATGAATGTACGTGATAATGAAGTATTTACACCAATTGATTTGATTAATGCAAGAACGTTATCGTCTGTAATTAATTCATTCTTTGGTACTTCACAATTATCACAATTTGCTGATCAAACGAATCCACTTTCAGAAATTACGCACAAACGTCGTATTTCAGCATTAGGACCTGGTGGTTTATCTCGTGAACGTGCAGGTTTTGAGGTGCGAGATGTTCACTATTCTCACTACGGTCGTTTATGTACAATTGAAACACCTGAGGGACCAAACATTGGTTTGATCTCGACACTTTGTGTCCATGCGAAGGTGAATAAAATGGGATTCTTAGAAACACCATATCGTCGAGTTGATGAAGGACGTGTTGTAGTAGAAGAAGAACCAATTTATTTATCGGCAGAAGGCGAAGATATGGCTATCATCGCTCAAGCAAATGCACCGATCACGGAGCAAGGAGCTTTTGAAACGGATAGAGTAAAATGTCGTGAACATGGTGATTTTCCTGTATTACAGCCGGAAGAAATCGAGTTTATGGATGTTGCACCAAACCAAATTGTAGGTGTTTCTGCTTCGATGATTCCTTTCTTAGAGAATGATGATGCAAACCGTGCCTTGATGGGATCAAACATGCAACGTCAAGCTGTACCTTTATTAAAACCGGATTCTCCGATTGTAGGAACAGGTTTGGAAGGGCAAGTGGCTCGTGATTCTCGTATGTTGATTAATGCAGAAGGTTCAGGTGTTGTTGAATATGTTGATTCTACACAGATTGTAATTCGTTACGATAGAACATCAGAAGATCAATTAGTATCTTTTGAGGATAATCGTAAAGCTTATGATTTAATCAAATTCCGTAGAACAAATCAGGGAACTTGTATTAACTTGAAACCTATCGTTCGTAAAGGTGATAGAGTAGAAGAAGGTATGATTCTTTGTGACGGTTATGCAACTCAAAAGGGAGAATTGGCATTAGGTCAAAATCTTTTAGTATCGTTTATGCCTTGGAAAGGTTATAACTTTGAGGATGCAATTGTATTATCGGAAAGAGTTGTACGTGAAGATATATTCACATCATTACATATTCAGCATTTTGAATTAGATGTTCGTGATACGAAATTAGGTGAAGAAGAATTAACGAATGATATTCCTAATGTTAGTGAGGAAGCAACAAAAGATTTAGATGAAAATGGTATCATCAGAATCGGTGCAAGAATCAAGGAAGGTGATATTATTATTGGTAAGATTACACCAAAAGGTGAGTCTGATCCTACACCTGAGGAAAAATTATTACGTGCAATCTTTGGTGATAAAGCAGGTGATGTCAAAGATGCTTCATTAAAAGCATCACCTTCTACAAGAGGTATCATCATTAACAAGCAACTATTCGCAAGAGCGAAAAAAGATAAAGCTCAGAAAGCAAAAGAGAAAGAGCTTATCAAGAAATTAGATGGAACACACAATGGTGCTGTCAATGAATTGAAATTAATTTTGATTGATAAATTAATGATTTTATTGAAAGATAAAGCATCTGAAAGTGTAAGAAGTATCTACAATGAAATGTTGATTCCAAGAGGTGTTCGTTTTGGTCAAGATGTATTGAAAGAATTAGATTACACTACTGTTGATTATTCAGGATGGACAAGCGATGAACATACGAATAGTTTAATCAAGCGATTGTTACACAACTTCAGTATTAAATTAAATGAAGAAATTGGACGTTACAAGCGTGAGAAATTCAACATCAGTATTGGTGACGAATTACCAGCAGGTGTCTTGAAATTGGCTAAGGTTTACATGGCTAAGAAACGTAAACTTAAAGTTGGTGATAAATTAGCAGGTCGTCATGGTAATAAAGGTATTGTTGCAAGAATCGTTCGTTATGAAGATATGCCGTTTTTAGAAGATGGAACTCCTGTGGATATTGTGTTAAATCCATTAGGTGTACCTTCTCGTATGAACTTAGGTCAAATCTTTGAAACAGTATTAGGTTGGGCAGGTAAGAAATTAGGTGAGAAGTACGGAACACCTATTTTTGATGGTGCTAAAGCTTATGAAATCGAAGATAAAATTGAAAAGGCAGGTTTACCTTCTTATGGTCAGACTTACTTGTATGATGGTGAAACAGGAGATAGATTCCACCAAACAGCAACGGTTGGTATTATCTACATGTTGAAATTATCACACATGGTTGATGATAAGATGCACGCACGTTCAATAGGACCTTACTCATTGATTACGCAACAACCGCTTGGTGGTAAAGCACAATTTGGTGGTCAACGTCTTGGTGAGATGGAGGTTTGGGCATTGGAAGCATTCGGTGCATCAAATATCCTTCGAGAAATGTTGACAATTAAGTCAGATGACATTAATGGTCGTGCAAAAGCTTATGAAGCAATCGTTAAAGGTGATAACTTACCAACTCCAGGAATTCCGGAGTCGTTTAACGTATTGGTTCACGAGTTACGTGGTCTTGCATTAGAATTGAAATTTCAATAAAAAATATGATGAAAAAGGCAAAAATTAACTATTAACTGTTAACTATTAATTATTGACGTATAGACGATTTTTTTTAAAAAATTTATGTTTAAATGTCAATAATTAATAGTTAATAATTAATAATTTATATTCTTTGTTTTGAGCATCATTCAAAGTTTTCTTATATGGCATTTAAGAAAAATCATAAAATCAACAGTGATTTCTCTACAATTTCAGTTTCGTTATCATCTCCGGATGATATTTTAGAACGTTCTTATGGAGAGGTTCTAAAACCTGAGACTATTAACTATCGTTCTTATAAACCAGAACGTGATGGTTTATTTTGTGAGCGAATTTTTGGACCTGTAAAGGACTACGAATGTTACTGTGGAAAATACAAACGTATTCGTTATAAAGGAATCGTTTGTGATAGATGTGGAGTTGAGGTAACAGAGAAGAAAGTTCGTCGTGAACGTATGGGACACATTAAGTTGGTCGTTCCTGTTGTTCATATTTGGTTCTTCAAATCGTTGCCAAATAAGATTGGTTACTTATTAGGTTTGTCTTCTAAGAAATTAGAAACTATCATTTACTATGAACGCTATGTGGTAATTAACGCAGGTGTGAAGGAGAAAGATGGTCTTACTAAGATGGACTTATTGACGGAAGAGGAATATCTTGAAATTTTAGACGAATTGCCAAAAGAGCAACATATCATGGAGGATTCTCATCCTGATAAATTTGTCGCTAAAATGGGTGCAGAAGCAGTTCGTGATCTTTTGGAAAGATTAGAATTAGATACACTTTCTTACGCTTTACGTAATCAAGCTGCTACGGAAACTTCTCAACAACGTAAAAATGAAGCGTTAAAGCGTTTACGTGTAGTAGAAGCATTTCGTGATGGACAAACTCGTATGGACAATAGACCCGAATGGACAATCATTCAATTCTTGCCAGTTGTTCCGCCAGAGTTACGTCCGTTAGTACCATTAGATGGTGGTCGTTTTGCAAGTTCAGATTTAAATGATTTATATCGTCGTGTAATTATTCGTAATAATCGGTTGAAACGCCTTTTGGAGATTAAAGCTCCTGAGGTGATTTTGAGAAATGAAAAACGAATGTTACAAGAGGCTGTAGATTCACTATTTGATAACTCTCGTAAATCAAATGCTGTAAAAGCAGAAGGTGGACGTGCGTTAAAGTCATTAAGTGACATCCTAAAAGGTAAGCAAGGTCGTTTCCGTCAAAACTTATTGGGTAAACGTGTGGATTACTCGGGTCGTTCTGTAATCGTTGTAGGGCCAACTTTGAAGATTCACGAATGTGGTTTGCCAAAAGGTATGGCAGCGGAATTGTTCAAACCGTTTATTATTCGTAAATTAATCGAAAGAGGAATTGTAAAAACGGTTAAATCTGCTAAGAAATTAGTGGATAGAAAAGATCCTGTGATTTGGGAAATCCTTGAAAATGTATTGAAAGGTCATCCAATCATGTTAAATCGTGCTCCTACGTTACACCGTTTATCAATTCAGGCTTTTCAACCAAAATTGATTGAAGGTAAAGCGATTCAGTTGCATCCATTAGTATGTACAGCATTCAACGCCGATTTTGATGGTGATCAAATGGCTGTTCACTTACCATTGAGTCATGCTGCAATCTTAGAAGCACAGGTATTGATGTTGGGTGCTCACAATATGTTGAACCCTCAAAATGGTACACCGATTACACTTCCTACACAGGATATGGTTTTAGGACTATATTACATTACAAAAGGAAGAAAATCAACACCTGAACGTAAAGTAAAAGGTGAAGGCAAAATCTTCTATTCAGCTGAAGAGGCAATTATTGCATTGAATGAAGGTAAGGCAGAGTTACACGCTTGGGTGAAAGTTAGAACGAAAGTTCGTAATACTGAAACAGGTGAGTTAGAGAAAACTTTATTAGAAACAACGGTTGGACGTATTTTATTCAATCAGATTGTTCCTGAAAAAGTTGGTTTTGTTAATGAATTATTAACAAAGAAAAAACTACGTGTTGTTATTGGTGGAATCCTTGATATTGCAAATGTTGAAGAGACTGCAAAACTTTTGGATAATGCAAAGGAACTTGGTTTCATGTGGGCATTCAAAGGTGGTTTATCATTCAACTTACCGGATTTGATTGAGCCTTCTATTAAGAAATCAACGCTTAAAGAAGCTCAAGCATTAGTAGATGAAGTGGTTGAGAACTACGATATGGGATTGATTACAAATAACGAACGTTATAATCAGGTAATTGATCAATGGACTTATGCCGATAATAAGATTACAGAGCAGTTGATGATTGAGATGAAGGAACACAAACAAGGATTTAACTCTGTATATATGATGTTAGATTCGGGGGCTCGTGGTTCTAAACAACAGATTAAGCAGCTTTGTGGACTTCGTGGATTGATGGCAAAACCGAGAAAATCGGGTGATACAGGTGGAGCGATTATTGAAAATCCAATCTTATCAAACTTCGTAAACGGTTTATCTGTCCAAGATTACTTTATCTCGACGCACGGTGCTCGTAAAGGTCTTGCCGATACAGCATTAAAAACTGCCGATGCAGGTTATTTGACACGTCGTTTGGTAGATGTTTCTCAGGATGTTGTAATTATTGAAGAAGATTGTCATACTCTAAGAGGTATTGAGGTAACTGCTTTAAAAGAAAACGAGAAAGTAATTCAACCTTTATCGGATAGAATTTACGGTCGTTATACTTTAGAGGATGTTATTGATCCTGTAAGTGATGAAGTAATTGTAGAAGCGGATACTTATGTAAGTCGTATAGTTGCTCAGAAAATTGAAGATGCAGGTATCGAATCTGTTTACATTCGTTCAGTATTGACGTGTGAAACAGAACGTGGTGTTTGTGTTAGTTGTTATGGTAAAAACTTGGCAACAGGTCGTTTGTCAGAACATGGTGATGCTGTTGGTATTATCGCAGCACAATCAATCGGTGAGCCAGGTACACAGTTAACCTTACGTACATTTCACGTTGGTGGTACGGCTTCTCGTACAGCGGAAGAATCTCAAATTAAATCTAAGTTTAAAGCAAGAGTTGAGTTTGAAGAAATTCGTACAACACAACGTTTAAATGAAGATGGTTCTGTGACTAATATTGTATTAGCACGTTCTGCGGAAGTTCGTTTACTTGATCCAACGAATCCTCAAAAAGTTTATACAACACAACATATTCCTTACGGTGCAACATTATTTGTTAAACAAGATCAGATTATAGAAAAAGATACTGTAATCTGTGAATGGGATCCTTATAATGCCGTTATCGTTACAGAATTTGAAGGTGTTACTCGTTTTGAGATGATTGAAGAAGGTGTTACTTATCGTGAAGAGGTCGATGATGCGACAGGTTTCCGTGAAAAAGTAATTATCGAATCTAAGAAGAAGAAGAAGATTCCAACAATTATCATCGAAAATACTGACGAAGAAGTATTACGTAAATATAACTTGCCAGTAGGTTCACACATCGCTGTAAAAGATGGTGCAGCCGTGAAACCAGGGGAACAATTAGTTAAAATTCCTCGTAGTTTAGGTGGTATTGCGGATATTACGGGTGGTTTACCTCGTGTAACAGAGTTATTTGAAGCACGTAATCCATCGAATCCTTCAGTTGTTTCTGAGATTGATGGTGTTATTAGCTTTGGTAAGATCAAACGTGGTAATCGTGAGGTTATTGTTACATCAAAAGATGAATTACGCCGTAAGTATTTAGTTGGTTTATCTAAACATATCTTAGTACAAGAAGGTGATTTTGTTCGTGCAGGTACACAATTATCTGATGGTGCAACAGCTCCTCGTGATATTTTAAATATCAAAGGGCCTTATGCTGTACAGGCTTACTTAGTGAACGGAGTTCAAGAGGTATATCGTACACAAGGTGTTGTTATCAACGATAAACACATTGAAGTTATCGTTCGTCAGATGATGCGTCGTGTTCAAATCTTAGATGCAGGTGATACGGTATTTTTAGAAAAAGAAGCAGTTGAAAAATATGATTTCTTGAAAGAGAATGATAGAATTTTTGATAAGAAGATTGTTACAGACGCAGGAGAATCTAAAACGCTAAAAGAGGGACAAATGGTAAGTGTTCGTCAGTTGCGTGAGGAAAATTCACAATTGCGTCGTAAAGACAAAAAGGTAGTGAAATTCCGTGATGCGATTCCTTCAACGTCAATGCCTGTATTACAAGGTATTACAAAAGCGTCGTTAGGTACGAAATCTTGGATTTCGGCAGCATCATTCCAAGAAACGACTAAAGTTATCAGTTCGGCAGCGATTGCAGCTAAACAAGATCACTTGTATGGTTTGAAAGAGAATGTTATTGTTGGTAAACCGATTCCAGCAGGTACTGGTATTCGTAAGTATACTAACTTATTGGTAGGTGATAAGTCAGAAATGGGTTATTACGAAATTACAGAAGATGACAGAAGAAGAGCAACGGAATTTTAATCATTCCTAATTGCTAAATATATAAAACGGGCATTTCCTTATTGGATTTGCCCGTTTTTTCGTTTAGGTCTTTGAATATTTTTATATTTTTAAAATTTTTAATTTGTTAAAAATTGAGATTTATTTTTAATTTATTTTGGAAATCCGTTTTTTTTTTTTGTTCTTTATGATTTTACGTGGTTTTGAATATTTTGATGCTAAGTAACGGCCCCGAGTCCTCGGGGCTGCCGAAAATATCACAAACTCATACGGCAGCTAAAGCAGCCGCTACTGTAAACCACATAGAATCATAAAGAGCCTCGGAATTAATGTATTTATAACCTTGAAATATGCGAAAATTTTCAAAGAAACTTTGCTATTTAGAAACATTATCAGCACTTACAGTATAACCATTTAGAAATGACTTCACATCCATTCGTTTTCGACCTTGAAGTTGAATTTGTAATAATTCGATAAAACCATCTTGTGTCGTGATTCGTAAATATTTTTTATTATCTGTTACAAACTTTCCAGTCGGTAAATCGTGTGCTTCAATCAAGCGTTTTGCTCGAAATATTTTTAGTTTTTTCCCATCTAACATTGTCCAAGCAGTTGGATAAGGACTTAAACCTCGAATAAAATTATGGATTTTTTGAGTTGGTTGATTAAAGTCAATTTGGCAAGTTTCATGGAAGATTTTTGGAGCTTTTGATACCAAACTTTCATCTTGCGGCTGTGGCGTATAATCTCCTTTTTCGATGGCTTGAACGGTTTTCAAAACTAATTCAGCACCTTTTAACATCAGTTCATCATGTACTTCTCCGACGGTTGTTTCTTCTCCGATTTCGACCGTTGTTGTAAATAATAAATCGCCAGTATCAATTTCGTGTTTTAAGAAAAATGTTGTCGCACCAGTTTCTTTATCGCCATTGATAACTGCCCAGTTCAATGGTGCAGCACCACGATATTTTGGTAATAATGAACCGTGTAAATTGATTGTACCAATCGGTGGCATATCCCAAACAGCTACTGGCAACATCCGAAACGCCACCACAACTTGCAAATCTGCATTCAATGCCTTCAACTCCGCTTGAAACTTTCGGCTTTTCAAGTTCTTCGGTTGCAAAACCTTCAAATCATTCGCAACAGCATATTTTTTCACAGCCGATTCAATCAATTTTTTTCCACCTCTTCCACCATATTTATCCGTTGCCGTAATGACTCCAACAACATCAAATCCATTCTTAACCAAAATATCTAAAGAAGGAACTGCAAAATCTGGCGTTCCCATAAATACTATTCGCATATATTTAGTGATTCGTGATTAGTTAATAGACTTGACAGGTTTTTGAAAATCTGTCAGGTCTTACCGAATATTGTTACACAAAGAAAAACATAATTTTTAATAAATAATTCCATCAGCACAAAACTCTGTGTAAAAACTCCGTGTAACGTTGTGGGAAACCATTTTCCGTTTATAAATCACGCCTAACCGCTTATGGAAATATTCAGCCGCTTATGAATTGTACATAGTTTCCTTCAGTTTTTCATATCAAATTTGAAGTATCAACAAACAAATTTAAAATCCAAATAACGATGAAAAACTTATTTACACTTTTATTATTCAGCGTATTTTTCTGCCTTTCGTTTATCCCGAAATCTCGTGGAGCAAATGATAGTTTAGCACAAAATACAGCTTTCGAGTTAATATATTTTGACTTCGATAAAGCCGAACTTTCAGCGACAGAACAACTAAAATTAGATGCGTTTATTCGATCCAATATTAATAAAGGGAAAAAACTGATTAATGTTAATATCAATGGACATACCGATTCTTACGGTTCAGATACTTACAATATCGAACTCTCAAAAAAACGAGCAACGACTGTCTATTATCGCATTTTACAATTAGGAATTCCAGAATCATTGGTAAACTATCAAGGCTTTGGCGAACAACAATTAATCATTCCGAAAGGCGACCAAATGACTCAAAAAGAAAATCGTCGAGTAACCGTAACTTTAACACTCGAAGCAATCAAAGAAATCAAGACAATCGAAACCCAACCAAAAATAGACGCAACTTTAACCTTGTCAGACTTGTATCAAAATACCAAAAAACCTTATGATGCTTTCACAATACGAGCTGGCGAGGTTGCTTTTATTAAAGGTAAAAATACCCGATTACAGTTTATGTCAGATGCGTTTTCGCATTTGCCGAAAGGCACACCAATTGAGATTCGAATGACAGAATATTACGATTATTCGGACATGATTCTCGCCAACCTTACGACCGAAATTGATGGCAAAATGCTTTCAACAAACGGTATGATTCACGTCGAAGCATTCATCGATGGACAACCAACAAATATGACAGGACAAGCTTACGTTTGGTTTCCAAAATCAGAATATGACGATATGCAACCATATTTCGGTGAGGAAGGCGAGGAAGGTGTGACTTGGGCAAGATTGGCAGGAAATATCAACGAAACGGACAATTTACAAAAGTATTATACTTACTTGAAAAAGGTTGGGGAAATTGATAAAAGCTGGTCGTATACCTTAAAAGGTCGTAAGCTGAGCAAATGGCAAAAGTTTCGTCATATTGTGTTATTTGGTAGAGATTATTATCAACGTACAATTACGGATGAAACAAAAATCGTTCGTGATATTGAATATGTATACGGTCCAGATACGATTGATGTTTATAAAGCATTTAAGAACTTTAGTAATAATGATGTTTACCAAAAACAAATGCAATATATTATCAACAATGAAATCTTATCAATCAACAAATTAGGTTGGATAAATTGCGATAGATTTTATGATATTCCACAAGAACAAAAACGAGATTTAGCAGTTGATACAAAACCTGATAACAATTTGTCCATAAAGGTAATTTGTAAAAAGGAAAAAGGAATCATGGCTGCTTATCCCAATAATAAAAATTACATTGCTGGAGGTTTACCAAAAAACTTGAATGTTACAGTAGTCGCTATTCGTACTTCAAACGACAAACCTGAATTAGCGATTAAGAAATTATCAAAAGTTCAAGATTTAGATAATGATGATTTGGAATTTGTCGCTTATGATAATTTAGATGATTTTCGGAAAGCATTGAAAGCTTTAGATTAAAATGGAAGTATTAAGACCTTGAAAAAGTTCAATCTAAGTAATCATAGATTTTACGTATGGTTTTCAGAAAATGAAAAGAGGCTGTCTCAAAAGTCAGAAAAGAGAACAAGTTTAATAAACTTAAATTCAATTTATTACAAATAAAAATAAATACTATTTGTAATAGTTTCTGACTTTTGATACAACCTCTTTTATAAAAAATGATGCGAAAGCATTAAGTTTATAACGTTTGTGTTATTTGAAAGGAAGTTCCTCTCGAAAGTGGAATAGCAGAGTTTCTTTCATATAACGCACTATATTTTTTAAAAACAGCTTGATCTTGCTTCTTCGCATTGATGTATAAACTATCGTAAGTTAACATAAAATCAAATACCTTTGGATTATCAATCAACTCGTCTTTAATCAAGTTTTCTTTAATTAAATCCATTAATGCACGTTTATCGTCTTCCGTAATTTCACCTTCTACTTCTGGTCTTTCAGTTGTTGTCTTTTTTGTATCAACAGGTTGATATTGTACTTCGCCATCAACATATTTGATAACAAAATTTGTTAGTTCTTTAAATTCTGAGACCATCGGAGGCATAATTTTTTGATCGTTGATAGTCAATTCTTTGACGATATTGTTTGCATCAACAGTAATGTCCATATTCAGAACTTCGTCATCTCTTACGCCACTTGCCCAAATACGACGAGATTGTAATTCGTCTTTGTCATTAAACTTTTCGGATACCGTTGTATTATGAATGTCGTACGCAGATGATTGAGCAAAAACAGTAATTGATACGAATAATAAAATTAATGATAGTACGTGTTTGATTGTATTCATTTTAGAGATTATTGTAAATAACCACGAAAGACTATGAGAATATATTAATAGTTAATCATAGTGTTTGAGTTATTTGAAAATATGTTGTTTTAGATAATGGAATAGTACAAAGTCTATCATAGACTTGTTTATATTTTGTAAATATATTACTGTCTTGTTTGTTTCCATTAAGAAACAAATAATTTCCTGTCATTGAAAAATCGAATGGTTGACTTTCATTTTCAAGCATTCCATCACTAATCAATTCTTTTTTGACTGTATCTAATAAAGTTTGCTTTTCACTTTCTGTCAATTTTTCTTTAAGATTTTGTCCAACAACTTTCACGACAGCATTTGCCTTTGGTTTTTCTAATTCTCGTTTTGTATCTGCATAACTAATCACATAATCTGTTAAGATACGATATTCTTTAAACATTAAAGGCATCACTTTTTTTTCATTGACAATTAATTCCTTTACAGCATTTTTAGGATTCACAATGACTTCCACCTTCAAGTCTTGTGAATCTTGTGTTCCATAAGAACGGATTTTACGAGCAATTAACTGTTCTTTATTATCAAATTTCTCATCGACAATAATTGTTGAAATATCGTATTTTACTTGTGCGAAAACAGTTGTAGATAAAAATAAAATAAACAGGAATAATACATTTTTAAGTATTTTCATTTCAATAGTTTTTAATGATAAATATGTGGCAAATTATATTATTGACTTTAATACGATTAAAATCAATTACATATTATAATTAAATACCATAAATTGAACCAAACTTTTGTTTTGCATAGTCCATGAAGTAACTAAAGTTCAATTTTTCGCCAGTAATTTTTAGACACAATTCATCAGGAGTATAATAACGGCCATGCTGATGTATATGCTGACGCAACCAAGCTAATAAGTTACTATTATCACCTTGACTTATTTCACTTATTAAGTTTGGCATATCTTTTTGTGCTTGAGCGAAGAATTGAGCGGCATAAAAACTACCCAACGAATAAGTCGGAAAATAGCCAATACTTCCGTGAGACCAATGAATATCTTGCAAAATCCCTTCATTATCGTTGGTGATTTCGATTCCCATATATTCCTTGTATTTCTCATTCCAAACTTTATCCAGATTTTCCACTTCGATTTTGCCTTCCATTAATGCTTTCTCAATTTCAAATCGTATCAAGACATGAAAATGGTAATGTAATTCATCTGCTTCTGTTCGGATTTCATTCGGAGCAATTTTATTAATACCATTATAAAAATCATCTAATGAAATATCGTTTAATTCATTCGGAAATGTCTTTTGTAATACTTCATAATTTGCTTCCCAATATGCCTTACTTCTTCCGACATTATTTTCCCACATTCTCGCTTGAGATTCGTGTATTCCCAAAGAACACGCTTCGCCAAGTGGCAAGCCATATTCGTCCCAACTCAAACCTTGTTCATACAATGCATGTCCGCCTTCATGAATACAAGACCAAGCCATATTACTCAAATCATACTCATCAATACGAGTTGTCACACGTACATCAGTAGGAGCGAAATTGATGGTAAATGGATGTGCAGAAACATCTTGACGACCTGCATCTAAGTCATAACCCATATTTTTTAACAATATTAAACCAAAATCCCATTGTTTATCTTTATCATAAAATTTAGATAAAAACGAATTATCAACAGGTTGTTTTTCCTTTAATACTTTTACAAATGCGACCAGTTGCTCTCTAACATCTTTAAATAAAACCGTCAAATCTGCCGTTTTTGCATTCGGTTCATACATATTCAACAACGCATCATAAGGATGATCTTCATAACCAATTAGCTCCGCCGTCTCTCTACAAAAACCAACAATTTTCTTCAAAGCCTCTTTATAAATACCAAAATCATTCGCTTCTCTCGCTTTTATCCAAGCATGATAAGCTTCCGAAACTGCCTGTGAGCGACGAATAACAAACTCCGTTGGTAACTTCGTACTTTTATTATAATCTTTGATTGTTAACTCAACATTACGATGTTGTTGAGGAGTAAGTTCGTCATTGAGTTGTGTTAACGCTTCGAGTTCTTTTCCGAATGCGGAATCTGTAAATAATTCATGTGACATTCCTGCCAATGTAGCGATTTGTTGCGAACGAGCCGCTGCACCTTTTTTTGGCAAATTCACTTCTTTATCCCAGCTCATTAGTGCAATTGCTCCATTAATATCTGCGATTTTACACATTCTACTTTGATATGCTTCATATTGTTTGTTCATATTCATTATTTTCATAATATATCTTTTTGTAATATTACTATTGTGATAAGTACAGCATTTATACCATAAGTAGGTTTACTTCAATATTTCGACATATAATTATTTATAAATCCTGTAAAATTCTGTTAATTCTGTCGAAGTATTTAATCCCCAAAGTTTAATTTTTCTATCCAATTAGCAATGTAGAACATCACTTTTATCTCTTTCTCACAATCATTAAACCATCACGAATAGGCAACAATAAATTCTCAACACGTTCATCTTCTTGTATTTTTTTATTAAAACTATCAATTAAACGAGTGCGTTTGTCTGTAGCATTTTCAGCGACTTTTCCGCCCCAAAGTACGTTATCTGTAAT
Source organism: Saprospiraceae bacterium (assembly GCA_045106825.1). Lineage (GTDB taxonomy): Bacteria > Bacteroidota > Bacteroidia > Chitinophagales > Saprospiraceae > CAWVWD01. Next base: position 29,989 of record JBGCFH010000076.1, read on the forward strand.
GATAAATCCACCTTGACGAACCTGATTAAAAATCATATCATAATACAATGCGTTGTGCTTTTTTCCGGCATCAATAAAAACCAAATCAAAGGTTTCTGATAAAGTCGGCAAAATCTCGACTGCATCGCCAATATGAAGATTGACTTTATTCGTTAACCTCGCTTTCGTTAAATATTTACGAATAATCGTTTCATTTTCTTCATTTACTTCAATGGTATGCATAATACCATTTTCAACTAAACCTTGTGCTAAACAAATTGCTGCATAACCTGTAAAAGTGCCAATTTCTAAAATTACTTTAGGTTGTAACATTTGACTAAAAAAAGTCAACAACTGACCTTGAATTTGTCCAGAAATCATTTGCGGTTGTAGCATTTTGATATATGTTTCTCTCCGTAATTCTCGTAAAATTTCGTTTTCCGTAGTTGTGTGACTTTCAGCGTATTGTGTGGTTTTATCTATCATTTATCTTCTAATTACTTTATACTACAAACAAAGATACTACAAACTATATTTTAATCGAAAAGCAATTGCATAAGATATAAATTTAAAATCATAATTTGGATAAATATCATTTGTATAATAATTGAAATCACAAGCCAATTTTTCTGTGTGAGCATGTTGTCAAGGAATACATTTGAGAAGGTATTATATCAAAATCTGTTTCATTTAACCGACCAAATTCTCCTGTTTCATATAATATGGTAATTTGCCAAAATGAAGTTTCTTGTTGAGAAAAAGCAAGATTTGTGCAAAGCAAAATATAGAAATTATTAGGAATCTTTTCATGATTAGTATTGAATTATTCAAAATAGAAATTTCAAGAATAAGTTAGCGAAAAATTCAAAAAAATAAAAATGGCTACTCAAAATTAATCAAGTAGCCATTTCAAAATATGATATATTATTTAATTATTTTCCGAGTTTGGTTCTTCGCCTTTTGCAGTATTTCCTTCAGGATTGACACTTACATCTTCTTCAATCAACGAAGTTGGCACTTCTTCTTTAACTGTTGATTGATGCGTTACAAAACCTTCTAAGTATAATGTTTGTACTCGAGGATAAGCGTTTGAAGTTACTGTAATATTAGGTCGTTGCGTTCCCATTTTTCCTGTACTATTAAAAGTAACGGATATTGTTCCGCTTTCACCAGGTTTAATCGGTACAAAAGGATATGTTGGTGTTGTACAACCACAACTTGCCTCTGCATCTTTGATGATTAAGTCAGCATTTCCTTTATTTGTAAAGCTAAAAGAATGATTAACCACATCACCTTGTTCAATCATTCCGTACTCAAAAGTTTTTTTATCGAAAGATAACTTTGGTCGTTTTTGGGGAGCTGATTTTTGTTTTGGTTTCGTTGTCTCTATCTGTTTTTCTATCTCTTTTTCTATCTCTTTTTCGACTGTTTCTACCACCATCATTTTTTCGGTTGTTGATTCAGTTGTTGTTTCAACGATAGATTTTGCTACTTCTTGTTGAGTTTGTTCTGTAGCCTGAGTGACTGATGTTGTTTCATCATCACAACTTATCAATGTGAAACTTGCTATAAGACAAATTATTATTAATAATCGCATTTTAATTCGTTTGAAATAATGTAAATGAAAGGATTTATGTGAAAATTTGCTGTTATTACTAACACAACTGGTATCAATATGATTCCTCTTTGTGTAACTTTTATACGTATAAATTAAAAATAGTGACATTTAAAATATTTGACATTAAATGATTTTTTAAATAAAACCTTTGAAATAATCATTTGTCAATGATTCCGTTGTATTTTGGTCACGATTCTAATAATTTATTATAGATTAGTAATCGTTACTATTATTTAATATGGTGAAATGATGTGAATTATTTTATTACTTACACTTTTATTATGAATGATAGTTTAAAACAATTAAAATGTATCTAACTTGCAATAAATTAATCAAAAACAAATATATTAAATTAATATACAAATGTATTAAAACATTTGTTGAATCCCCGAAAAAATGATTTTTTTTTAGTAAAAATTTAATCAGCAATTTTTAGATTGAATATTCGATAGTAACAATTTAAAAATTGCGAAAAAACATCCTCAATTTATGAAAATTACAGCACAAGCTATCTGTCAACTATTAAACGGAGAAATAGAAGGAAACCCTAATGTTGTTATTACACATCCTGCAAAAATTGAAGAAGGAAAAGAAGGGTCAATTTGCTTTTTGTCAAATCCAAAATATGAAAATTATGCCTACAGTACACAAGCTTCTGTCCTACTGGTAAGCAAAGATTTTGAAGCTCAAAAACCAATTTCATCTACACTGATTCGTGTCGATGATGTTCGGCAAAGTGTTGCGGTGTTATTACAACAGTTCTCAAAATATCAAAAGCAAACACCAAAAAGCTCTAACGGTACAAATATCACATCTGGCGTAGATGAAAATGCAACAATTGGTAAAAATACAACGGTTGGTTTATTCACAATCGTACGAACTGGTGCAACTATCGGTAACAATTGTACACTACATGAACAAGTATTCGTTGGTGAAAATGTGACAATTGGAAATAATGTAGAATTATTCACTGGTGTAAAAATAATGCACAATTGTGTCATTGGTGACAACTGCGTTATTCATCCAAATACCGTAATAGGTAGTGACGGATTTGGTTATGCTCCTCAAAAAGATGGTTCGTTTGAGAAAGTTCCACAAATCGGCAATGTCGTCATTGGAAACGATGTAGAAATCGGTGCGAACACCGTTATTGATCGAGCTACAATGGGTTCTACAATTATTAAGGATGGTGTAAAATTGGATAATTTGATTCAAATCGCTCACAATGTCAAAGTCGATAAAAATACTGTGATAGCAGCACAAGCAGGTGTTGCGGGTAGTGTAAAGATTGGTAAAAATTGTATGATTGGCGGACAAGTTGGTATTGCAGGTCATCTAACCATTGCTGATGAAACCAAAATACAAGCTCAAAGCGGTATTGCAGGAAGTATTAAAAAACCTAATACAGCGGTTTATGGTTCTCCTGCGTTTAACTACAATGAGTATGTTCGTTCACATATTGTATTCCGTAGCCTTCCTCGAATGGAAAAACGCTTACGAGCATTGGAAAGAATGGTAAGAGAAATGTCGGAGAATGATGAAGATTGATTATCAACAAAAAAAATAATGTATCTTTGTTATTTATCGTAATTAATTGGTCTATCAAATTAATTACAAATTATAAAAGCAAAGCAGAGTATTACTATATTATTGATTAATTGATTGATTAATAATCAATCATTATTAAGACAACTTTTAGAGAACAAAAGGTATATAACCTCAGTGAAGCTCGGCTTCGCTACCAATAAATCTGGACATCCAAATGAAGCAAACTACACTTAAAGACAGTATTCATTTAGAAGGCGTTGGGCTACACACCGGACAGGTTGTAAAGATTACGATTCAACCTTCTACTGTCAATCATGGTTTAAAATTTAAAAGAACCGACATTGAAAAATCACCAATTATTCCTGCAACAGCAGATTATGTAATTTCTACTAATCGTAGTACAACAATTGGCAAAAAAGAAGTAACGATTAGTACAGTTGAACATTTATTAGCTGCTTTTGTCGGTTGTGGTGTCGATAATGCATTAATTGAGGTCGACGGTGGCGAAATTCCAATTATGGATGGAAGTTCTAAACTTTTTATAGACGCTATTCAAGAAGTAGGCATCGAAACTTTAGAAAAAGACAATGATTATTTGATTATTGAATCTGCTTTTTCATTTACGGACGAAGCTACAGGAACGGAATTCGTGTTGTCTCCTGCTGAAGGATATTCCGTTACAACGTTGATTGATTTTGATTCTCCAGTTTTAGGTCAACAATATGCTCAATTAGATTCTGTTACGAATTTTAATGATGAGATTGGTTCTGCTCGTACTTTTGCTTTTTTACATGAAGTTGAAGAGTTATTAGACAATGGCTTGATAAAAGGAGGTGATTTAGACAATGCTATTGTTGTAGTTGATAAAGAATTAAGCGATATTGACCAAAAACGATTGGTTGAAAAAACAGGAAAAACAAATATTGCTGTTCAGAAAGGTATTTTGAATACAACGGCTCTACGTTTTAATAATGAACCTGCAAGACATAAATTATTAGATGTTGTCGGTGATTTGGCGTTGGTTGGTAAACGCATCAAAGGCAAGATTATCGCTACAAAACCAGGACATACTGCAAACACGGCTTTGGCTAAACACCTAAAAGCCATGTATAATAAACAACGAAAACTACGAGGTGTACCGAAGTATGATATTTCTGCACCAATAGTTTATGATACGATGCAAATAGCGGCAATGTTGCCACATCGTTATCCGTTCTTGTTGATAGACAAAATCACGGAACTTGGCGAGAAGCATGTTGTCGGTATCAAAAATATAACTTTTAACGAAAACTTCTTTCAAGGACACTTTCCGAATAATCCAGTCATGCCAGGTGTTTTACAACTGGAAGCAATGGCTCAAACAGGCGGAATTTTAGCATTATCAATGGTCGAAGAACCTGACAAATGGGATACTTACTTCCTAAAAATTGATAAAGCTAAATTTAAAAGAAAAGTCGTTCCTGGAGATACTGTAATTTTTAAATTAGAATTGTTAGCTCCTATAAGACGAGGAATTGTTCACATGAAAGGTACTGCCTATGTGGGTGAAAATTTGGTTTCTGAGGGCGAACTGACTGCACAAATTGTAAAAGCACGATGAGTAAAATATCACATTTATCTCAAATTCATCCTGATGTAAAACTTGGAAATAATGTAACAATTGATCCTTTTGTCACTATTTATGATGATGTAGAAATTGGTGACAATACTTGGATTGGACCTAATGTAACCATTATGTCTGGTACAAGAATAGGAAGTGATTGTAAAATTTTTCCAGGAGCAGTTTTAGGGGCTGAACCACAAGATTTGAAATTCGAAGGCGAATATTCTACGCTCGAAATCGGAAACCATGTGACGATTAGAGAATATGCAACCGTAAAGCGAGGAACAAAAGCCCGAGGAAAAACAATAATACATGACTATGTTTTATTGATGTCTTATACACACGTTGCACACGATTGTATCATCGGACAACATTCTGTTTTGGCTGCTTTTGCAGGTTTAGCAGGTCATGTAGAAATAGGTGAATATGTGATTTTGGGTGGTTATGCTGCCGTACATCAATTTACAAAAATTGGTAATCATGCCTTTGTCAGAGGTGGAAGTTTAGTCACTAAAGATGTTCCTCCTTTTGTGAAAGCTGTTCGTGATCCGATTTATTTTTCGGGTGTAAATGTTGTGGGATTGCGTCGTCGTCAATTTTCATTAGAAGATACACAGGCGATTCAAGAAGTCTATAGAGTTATCTTTTCTAATGGTCTAAATACGTCTCAAGCAGTTGAGTACATCGAAGAAAAAATGATTCACTTACCACATGCAAAAACAATTGTGGATTTCGTCAAATCATCATCAAGAGGAATTATTAAAGGGAAAATGTTGAATGGACATAAAGTTGAAACAACTTGGTAAACGTTATAAATTTGAGTGGATTTTTCGAGGTATTGATTTTGAATTTAAAGCCAATACAGGTTATGCGGTTTTAGGACCAAACGGTTCCGGAAAATCCACTTTGTTAAAAGTCCTTTCAGGATACTCAACACCATCGAAAGGAAAAATTGAGTTTTTTGAAAATAATCAACCTTTAGATAAGGACAAAACCTATTTGCAGTTAAGTTACGCTGCACCTTATATCGAGTTGATTGAAGAATATACATTGACTGAAATGCTGGATTTTCATCAGCGATTCAAACGATTTCAAAATAACCTTGACACTTCATCTGTCATTGACCTCCTTAACTTCTCGAAATCCAAACACAAAGAAATTAAATTCTTTTCATCTGGTATGAAACAACGCCTAAAATTAGTTTTGGCGATTTGTTCTGATACGAATTTTTTGCTGTTAGATGAACCAACAACAAACTTAGATGCGGAAGGTGTCGCTTGGTATCAGTCGTTAATCGAACAATTTACTAAAAACCGATTAGTAATTGTAGCTTCGAATGTAGAACATGATTATCATTTTTGTACAGAAAAACTGAATATTATAGATTACAAGTAAAGTAGTAGGTAATAAGTAAGAGGTAAATCAAATTTACTAAAAATACCTCTTACTTCTTACCTATTACTTACGACCTATTACTTAAAAAAATGCCTTTCACTACATTTAACCAACAGCAAGTATTTTATCAAACACAAGGAGAAGGTTTTCCACTGGTTTTTATTCATGGTTTCTGTGAAGATAGCACGATGTGGAACACATTTATTCTACCTTTTATAGAAACATATCAAGTAATCCTAATAGATTTACCAGGCTTTGGTCAATCTGACGTGCAAGATAAAGCTACTATCTATCATTTTGCGAAAGCAATAAAAAAAATACTGACCGACTTAGAAATCACTGATTGTATCATGATTGGTCACTCGATGGGCGGTTATACGACTTTGGCTTTCGCCGAATATTTTCCTGAGTTTTTGTCGGGTTTTTGTTTGTTTCATTCGCATCCGTTTGCTGATATGGAAGAGAAGAAAGCGAATCGTTTGAAAACTATCAAATTCATCCAACGACATGGGAATGCACCGTTTTTGGGTCAAATGATTCCAAATTTATTTTCTGATAATTTTCGTAAGGAAAATATGGATTTGGTTGCTAAAATGATTGATGATGCAACTGCTTATCCTGAAAAAGGTATCACGAATGCCTTGGAAGCGATGATAAATCGACCAAATCGAACCAATATTTTAGAACAATCTGACGTTCCTATTTTATTGATTATTGGAAAAAAAGATACTGCTGTTTCGTATGATAATAGTTTAAAAATGTGTGCGTTAGCAAAGGTTACAGACGTTCAGATATTAGAAACTGTTGGGCATATGGGAATGTTTGAAGTGAGAGAAAAAACACAGAAAATTATTGAAAACTTTATACAATTTATAAAATTGTAATCATCTATAATTAACTGTTGTTTTTTTTAGTTTATCTTTCCGAAGCTGGAGCTTCAAAAGTACGTAAAACCTACGATTAAATAAAAACAAAATGAATCAAAGTTACAAACGATTAATCGCTGTATTAATCGTGTTTATCATATTAGCAATTGGCTATCGACAAGTCCGTCAATATTTGCATCAAGAACGTGCATTTCCTCGTATTACAGGATTTGAGGTTCATGGAATTGATGTTTCTCACCATCAAAAAAACATTAATTGGAATAAGGTAAAAGAGGATTCGATTGATTTTGTATTTATGAAAGCAACGGAAGGCGAGAATTTTCGTGACCCAAATTTTGAATTTAATTGGCGTTCTGCTAAAGAGAAAAATATCGTTCGAGGTACATATCATTTTTATCGACCTTCGGTTGATGCAGAGATTCAGGCGAAACATTTTATCAGAACGGTAAAGTTATCGTCTGGTGATTTTCCACCAGTTTTGGATTTGGAAGTTAGTGATAATAGACCCAAACAAATTATTATTGAAGGTGCGAAAAGGTGGTTAAAAATAATTGAACAACATTATGGTGTAAAGCCGATTTTATATGTGAATCGGAATTGGTTTGAAGAGTATGTTGATGGAAATTTTGATGATTATGTCGTTTGGATGGCTGCTTACACGGTTTCGCCTCAACCAGAGTTAGTGAATGGAAAGGATTGGAATTTTTGGCAATATACAAATCGAGGTCGGATTCAAGGAATTGATGGTGCGGTTGATTTGAATGTGTTTTATGGCTCGAAGGAGGAGTTGAAGGCGTTTGTGATTCCTTGATTAACAGTTCATACATTATGCGTTTAATCGGGATGAAATCCCAATTTTATAGATACTGCTTAGTTTAAGAAGTTGGTGAACTCAATTAAACGTACAATTTTTTGATGCGTTTGTACTTGCATAATTCCTTTTTATTACTCATTTTTAGGGAAACAAATCCAACTTGTCCAAAATGCCTACATTCAATAACATAAAACAACTACTTGGAGAAAATGACTTTGAAGCTGCTTTCAAAGCATTGGAACAGAAAAACTTGAACATCAATCAAAAAGATGATGTATTGAGGTTTAAATATCGTTTTAGTGATTTGGAAGACAAGGTAATCAGGCAATTAATTACACAAGAAAAAGCGAGTGTTATTCGTAATAATATTTTGAATGATTTGTTAGACTTTTTCTATAAAATTGAAAATGGCAAATATGAAATTGAAGCTAAACCAAAAAAATCATTAACAGAAAAATTATTTGGTTTCATTTCGTTTCAACAACAATCAGCAGACGTAAAAACAAATCTTTTTGCTGAAGAAGAAACTAAAATCATTGAAAACCTAATCGAACGCTACGAAAGCCGATTAGAACAAAAGACCGATAAACGTTTACCTGTCGATTTAGAGTTGACTTATACCCGAGAAGGTACAAGTGACGATTATTTTCAACGACATTTTGATAAAGTCGAAATCAATCAACCGATAAATACGGATTGGGTTACAACACTCAAAAAACACGAACATATTTTAATCATCGGAAAACCTGGTGCAGGAAAATCCACACAATTATTAGAATTAGCGGTAGCTTGGTTAAAAGACAAAACTTGTCCACAAATTACTGTTGTATTCAACTTAGCACCTTGGACATTCGATAATCAACATTTTCATGAATGGTTACAATCCGCTTTGGTTTCTGGTTATGGTTTTTCAAAAGCATTGGCAAAAGAAGCGATTGAAAAGAATCGTATTTTACCCTTATTAGATGGTTTAGATGAAGTTGGGGCAAAAGAAGAAACTGATGATAAAAAAGATGAATTGCGTTCACATTGTTTGGATGCAATTGACCGTTATTTAGCTTTGTCTGATGTGCCTTATATGGCAATTTGTTCACGTATTAATGAATTTAAAACAGCAACCGATGCACCAATAAAAGCCGAAATTCTTATTAATCCATTAACGCCAAAACAAATTCGTCAAACTTTTATCAATGCTTTAAAAGACAAACAAAACTTAACCAACAATGATGAAAATGCAGTTAATAATTTATTACAATTACTCAAAATACATCCAACTTTAGAGAAGATTTTGTGTACGCCTTTTTATTATAATATTGCTTTAGATGTTTTTGGTGAATATAAAACCAAAAAATACAAATATTTACCTAATAAACAGGACGATTTAGAACAGTATTTAGTAGAAGCTTTTTTGGATAAAAAATTGATAAATACGAAGAATAAGCACGGTTATGAAGCGAAAAAAATTCGACATTATTTGGGTTTTGTTGCGAGTGTTTTAGAGATGAAGAATTTGAAGAACTTTGAGTTGGTTGATATTAATTGGATAAGTCCAATATTAAAAGGTATGCTTTTAGGAACTACTTTTTCAATAATACTTCCATTTAATATTTATTTCAACTTAATTGTTGGTTTTTTATTTGGCTTTTTGGGGAGTTTTTCAACCTTAACTTTAACAGGTATTATCTTAGGGCTTCATACAGTTGAAATTGATTTCAATAATGATGGTTTATGGATAATTATTCAAGATATAATTGGATTAATAGTATCAACTTTATTAATAATATATCCTCTTACATATTTAGGTATGTTATTAGATTACTTCAATGGAAGTTTTTTGAATAATAAAAAAGATTATACTTTTATTAATTTGAAAAATTTAATTTATTTGATTTTTGGTGATTTATATAATTTGATTGGCTACAGTATTTTAATCATTTATCTTTATTGGAAAGAATCTGAAGTACAAACAATATTTTATGTAGTCTGCGTTATGTTAACTATACAAACATTTTTGTTGATTTTCACAAATTACAAAAAAATAGATAAAAGCAAGTTGATAAAAGTTAGAAATATAGTTATCCCTCAAACACCATATTTTAGAATTATTGATAGATTTCCTTTTGAAATAATTTTTAATTTTTCACTATTATCAATCATAATATTTACCTTTAATTTTTTAGTAAAACACTTTGAAATATTATTATTTGGCTTTATTACTTTTGAAGTTACTCTATCCCAAGTAATTATTTTAATTATTAGCACATCTATAATACTTTCATTTTTTTCGAATCATTTTTTAAGTAGACTAAAGTTATTTTTTTTAAAAAAACTCCCATTCCGTTGGGTAAGCTTCTTCACCTACGCCACAAAAGCAAGCATCTTAGAACAAGATGGTGGACAATGGCGATTTCGACATCAGATATTGCAGGATTATTTTTTGGAACATTGGAAGAAGAATAATTAAGAATTTACACTGTTGCAAAATCTGAAAACTGACGCATATAAGGTGATAAAAAGCCTAAAACAATATCCGATTGCAGAATGCCGCCTTCTAATAAATCATCGACAATAATCGCATCCGTATTATCTTGTTGTACCCAAACTTTTCCATCTTTAATATCAATATGAAAGGCTACACCATAAATAAATTTACTCGTTTCAGCATTCCAACCGATTGACATTAACATAAAGTGATTATGCTTGGTATCAAACAATAATTGAGTTTCTACAAAAGCCTGTTTCGGATGTCTATTGTTATTCCGAATGTCTGCATGACGTTGTAACGCAGCCATGATAATTTGTTGATATTTTTCTATTTTATCCATCGTATTGATTTTTGGTTTTGAATATCAAACAGGATGATTTTCAAATTGGTTTGTCGAATAACTTTTTGATAAAATTCTTTTTTTAAAAGTGTATCCCAAATATCCGAAGGTACACCTAAATAAACAACTCTTTCGGCATCGAAGTCTTGTAAGGCTGTTCGATATAATATAAACTGACCTAAAGCATGATAAAACGAAGTTTGTGCAGATTTACCAACAAAACTTTTGACTTCAACTGCTATTTTTTCCGTTTTATTTTCTGCAATAATGATTTTATCAGCCGTCAAATCAATATACAAGTCAGGCGTATTTTCCATCGAAATATGTAAAGGGTCAGCAATAATCGTCCAACCTTCTTTTATCAAAATAGATTTTACGATTTCATGTATAATATCTTTTGCCATACTTTAAAAATACATTATTTTTTACAGTTTATGTTGATAAATAGGTTATATTTTTTTCCTCTATCAATAAATAGACAAAAATCTTAAATCAAGTTGTTGCTCAATAAAATTTCGGCATCAGATATTCTTACTTTTTGGAGCTTTGGAAAAATAATTAAGCAATAAAAAAGCCTTCTCATCAAAAGACAAGAAGGCGATATAATTACGAAATTTAGGGTTATTCATTACTAATTAATCACAGTTATTATTCCATTCGGGAGAAAAAATCGTTGCATAGACTTTGAAGCATTTGTTTGGAGGAGAAGTGTACGTTTTCTCAAATATTGTTGTCCAACTTACAACTGTACTTCCTTCTGCTTTGACTCTTATATTTGTTGCTTCATTTGGAATTTTCATCGTTTTTCTTGCACCTAATGCTACATTTCCAGATTCCGTTTTAATTGTTTCTCCTTTAAAAGTGTATGTTACAGTGAACTTAGCGACATAGCCAGATTCATTAAAAAACTTTACATAACCACCTGTCGGCTTACTTGCACAATTGTTATTATATTGAGGGTTAAAGGCAGTTCCATATAGTTTAAAACATTTATTTGGAGGGTTTGCACCAAATTTCTTGTCAAAAATCAAATCCCATTTAGCAATATCATTCGATTCTGCCTTCACTTTAATATCTGAAACACCTTTAGGAATATCAATTGTTGCAGAACCATTAATTATTAATGAACCAGTTGATTTTGTTTGAAGTGTTCCATTTTGATAATAGGTAACCGTTGCTTTTGCGATATAACCCGATTCATTAAAGATTCTGACATAACCAGCTTTAGTCGATAATTCACCTTGTGGCTTAGAAACAACGATTTCGTCTAATTCTTCATCTGCTGGTAACAATTCTCTTGCTCCGATAACTAACATATTAAACTTCGCATTTGTCGGCAAGTTGGTTTTATCTTTATTATAAACAGTCCAGTTAGAACCATAATTCCAAACGGCAGTTTCATGATTATTGTAAGGTCCTCTTGTTCCATAATTTTGTGTTGTAAATATTTTAACATCCTTTCCTTTATATGGTAAGTCTGCTAAATGTTTATAACTTTTATTAACCGTTGAAGTTGTCGAAGTAAAAATCGAAGCTGTTCCACCTGTAACATTTCCTTTTCCTTTTTTTAATACCAAAACATTAAAGTTTGTTCCAGCTGGCATTGCCGTTCTATCTTGATTATAAATAGTCCATTTTCCACTATTATACCAAACTCCGATTGATTTTGGATTGTAAGTTCCTTTCCAATTTTGAGTGACTAACAAGACTGCATTTGGATTATTATTACAACTCGGATGATCGATTGTCGTCCAATTTGATGAAATATTAGAAGCGGTTGCTTTGTGCTGAAATGCTTTATCAGAAGGATTTACAGCTAAAACATTGTAGTTTTCGTTCTTAGCTAAAGAAACTTTATTTTCTTGATAAATCGTCCATTTACCATTGTTATACCAAACTCCGAAAGGATGATTGTTGTATGGACCACTATAAACTTGCGTAACGAATAGTAATTTATTGGTATTGTTATTTGTAATCGCACTATTGATAGTTGTAATGTGTCCTTTTGTGTTTTCTGCTGTTGCATTGTGTGTAAAATAGTTTTGAGCATTTACACTAAATCCGCTTATGATTAAAAGCGATACAATGATAATTTTAATTGCTTTCATGATTTTCGTTGTTTTTATAATTTTAATGTTTGTTGTTGTTGAACCCATCCCTAACCCTTCCCTTAAAAAAGGAAGGGAATAACACTCGAAAGTTTAATATTCGAGTTCTGTCGTTAGGCTTCCTTCCTTTTTTAAGGGAAGGACTGAGGATGGGTTCAATCGTCGATTTACTTTAGCATACTTAATAAAACCAAATTCCCATATGCATCAATTGCATGTGCTTGATCCGCACTTACGGCTTGTACTTTATGAAAATAACCTTCGACTTTGTTCCAAGATTTTCCACCATCGTTGGTGTATTGTAGCGAGTTATCACTATTCAAAACCCAAGTATTGTCGTAGTTTAAAGCACTTACCGCTTTAACATCTTTGGTTACTTCTTCCATCGTTTTTCCGCCATCTTTCGTTCTAAGCAATGTTCCTGCGTTTATAATCCATGCAAAATCCGAAAAAGTTGTAGAAACTCTATCACCTGAAACACTCGGATTCGTCCAATTTTTTCCACCATCATTACTGTATGCAATATTTCTATATCCATCAATACCCCAAATATTCATGGCATCACTCGCTGAAATATTTTCAAATCCTGATCCAATAAGTTTCCAACTTTTTCCGCCATCCGTTGTCAATTCTGCTTTTCCATCGAACGTAATTCCATAAGTAACTTGCTCACTTACAGCCGATAAAGCTTTTAATTTTTTATCCAAATTATTCCACGTTCTTCCTCCATCCGTTGATTTTTCAACATAACCTGCGACATTTATTTTCCAAATTACACTCATACTTACAGTTGAGATTTCGTCTGGAAAGACTTGACTTCCGCCGCCTTCATTTTTATATAAAATTGCCTTTTCTAATTCAACTGTTCTAATTGTTGGTGTTGTACTTGAATGTTGTGTATTTACAACACTTTCAGGAACATTATTAATATCAAAACCTTCTAATTCCCACATTGCTGACCACCAGTTTGGTTCTATTTTTCCGCAGCTTAACGTTGGATTTTGAATGTGTAAATAGTTTCCTGTCCAACGGTTTTTGATACGATAAAAATCTTCGTTTCCTAACTTCTCTAAAGTCCACATTGCTGACCACCAACCTGCTTCGATTTTTCCTGCTGATAAATCGCCTTTGTTGTCCAATAAATAATAATCCGTTTTGCCGTCTTTTTGCCAGCGATTCTTGATTCTGTAATATTCCGAACCTTTTATTTTTTCGATTGTCCATTGTGCTGACCACCAGTTTGATTCAGTTGCACCAGCATCGACATTTTCATTTTGAATGTGGATTTTGTAATCTGTTTTGCCGTCTTTTTGCCAACGGTTTTTGATTTGTATAAAATCTTGTGCGTTTAATTGTCCTATAATTAGGAATAAAAAGCCGATTAATAAAATACTGTTTTTCATTTTCTGATTATTTTATTTCGTAATTGATAATTCAAAAGTAAGTCAATAATCAAGGCTGCGTTTGAGTAATGTTATGAGCGATAGAATAAATGGTAATGAACGGTTAGATTTTTGTTATTAATGAATTATTATTAAATTTGAAATATGTATAAGTTTAAAAATAAATGAATTATATATGAATAGATTTATTTCAGTATGGATTTTACTATTATTGCCAATATGTTGTTTTAGCAAATCGACAACGGCAATTGATAGTTTAAAAACAATTCTAAAATCAACGACAATAGATGATTCAACAACTATTGTGAATACAATACAGTTAACCAAAATCTATTTAGCAAGTGAGCCTGTAGATTATGATGCAGCGATAGAAGTATTAGAAAAAAGTGCATTAATGGTAAATGAAATGACTACTTCTAATCAATTAATTGGTCGTTATTTTAGTCTTTTGGGTAATGCCTATTACACGAAAAATTCGTATTCAGGCGGAGATCCGAAATCAAAAGAAAAGTCACCGTTTTATTACAAAAAATCAATTCCTTATTTAAGTGCTGTAAATGATTCCATAGAATTAGCGGAAGCCTTATTAAACTGCGGAACAATGATTATGTACACGGAAAAAGGAACTGCTTTGAATTATTTTCAAAAAGCAGCAAAACTTTTTGAAGTACAAAATAATATTGATAGACAAGTCAGCACTTATACTCAATTATGTACAGTTTTAGCAGCAATTGGGCAAGTTGATAAAGCCTTGATTTATTCCCGAAAAGCATTGGACAAAATGCCTCAAATTGAAGATTATTATACGGTTGCTCAATCTTGTATTGGCATTGGAATTGTTTATTTGGATGCAAAAAAATATAAGTATGCAGAAGATATGTTTCAAGAAGCGTACAAAGCAGCAATTCGTGGAAAAGATGATTTTTTGATTGCTTGTACACAGATGTATTTGGCGGCAAATCGAGTGGATAAAGAGGAAACGACAGCAAAAGAATTAGCAGAAGCAAAAACGCAATTAGATGAAGCAACAGTATTATTCACAAAATTAGAAAACGAATATGTCTTGCAATATCTAAATATGTATTATGCGTCTTATTATTTAAAAAAGAATGATTTTCAATCTGCTTTAAATCGAACAAATACTTATGAACAGTATATTTCAGGTCTAAATATAACGGATGCTTTAGCAATGGTTTATCTTAAAAAAGGATATATTTTTGAACAAATGAACACGTCAGATTCTGCTTATCATTATTATAACGCTTGTCTTGACTTGTCGAAAAAAAGCGACAATAATATTTCAATAAAAGGTACTTACGAACATCTTTATGAATTGGCAAAAAAAGAAAAGGATTTTGAAGCAGCATTGAAGTATCACGAACAATATTTAATGTATCACGACAGTATTTATAATAATCAATTGCAAGATATTATGGGAACTGAAGGAGTGCGTTTGGATATAGAAAGTGAGAAAAAAGCTCGTAAAAACGCTGAACTTCAAGCTCAATTGTTGACTTCTCGTAATCAACTTTTTGGTGCGATTGCATTGGGTTTGTTGGCGATTATTTTGGTTGGTAGTTACTTGTTCCGACAGTTACAAAAGGCTCGGAAACAATTGGAATCACAGAATTTGCAATTGACACAACTCAATGAAACAAAAGATAAATTCTTTGGTATAATTGCTCATGATATTCGTAGTCCGATTATGGCTTTGGATAGCGTTGGCGAACAAATGAATTATTATTTATCTAAGAATAATGAAAAAAAACTCCGACGATTAGCCGACCGAGTTGATACAACGGCAAAACGCTTAACAAATCTCTTGGATAATTTATTAAATTGGGCATTATTGCAAACAGGAATGATTCCGTATCATCCAAAATCGGTCAATTTAAAATCGGTTAGTAATGATATTTTTGAACTTTACGAACCTGTTGCGACAACGAAAAAAATTACATTAGAAAATAATATTTCAACAGAAACAACGGTTTATGCTGATGAACGTGCATTGAATACAATCATTCGAAACTTGGTAAACAATGCGTTGAAATTCACACCAGAAAATGGTGTAATTCGTGTTTCGGAAGTCGTGAAAAACGATAAAATATTCATCGAAATCAACGACACAGGAACAGGAATCAGTGCCGAAAAATTACCAAAACTTTTTGCGTTAGAACGAACGTCAACCGATGGAACAGCTGGCGAAAAAGGTTCAGGTTTGGGCTTAATGTTGTGCAAAGAATTAGTCGAATTAAACAAAGGAACAATCAAAGCAATCAGCGAATTAGGAAAAGGTTCAACGTTCATTTTTTCTGTGCCACAATTGCCTTAAAACAGACACGAATTTCCACGAATTACACAAATTATTTTCATTTCAATATTCGTATAATTCGTGGAAATTCGTGTCTATCTACTTATCATGTCAAAAATCAAAGTATTAATAGTCGAGGACGAAGAATTGTATGCCGACAAAATGGAAATGCAATTGGATAAATTGGATTATGAACACTTAGCAACGGTCGATAACAGCCGAGCTGCTTTAGCGATTCTGAAAGGTGAAACGCCAGATTTGATATTGATGGATGTCAATATTCGAGGTGAATATGATGGAATCGAGTTGGCGGATATGATTCATAAAGAACAGAATATCCCGATTTTGTTTATCACATCGTTGGAAGATGATATGACGTTTCGTCGTGCAAGTCGTACGAATCCAGTTGGTTTTTTGACCAAGCCATTTAACGAAGTACAATTACGTCGCTCAATGGAATTGATTATCAAACAATTAGCCGATAATAAAGACGATGAACAATCTATTTTTACCAATAATCATTTTTTTATAAAATCACAGCAAAATTTAGAAAAAGTCAATTTTTCAGATATTGTTTATCTCGAAGCTGACGGACGTTACACGAAAGTGATTACCAAAACAAAAAAGTACTTGATTCGTCGTTCGCTTCAAGACTTAATCCAACGCTTAGGCAAACATCAATTTGCTCAAACACATCGTAGTTATGCGTTGAATTTGAAGTTGGTAACCAATGTTGATTTGTTTGAATATATGGTTTACTTAGGTGATTTTCATGTGCCGTTGAGTAAGCGAAGTAAGGAGGATTTTTTGAAGCGGTTGGAAGTGATATAGGTAAGGGCAAATGCATATAAATCTTTATTGGAAAATAGTGTTAATTTTTGTTAGAATTTAAACTTTACCACCGCAAAAAAGCGGTAGTAAAGTAGAATTTTGCTTTCGACCAGCTTTACTACCGCTTTTTTTTGCGGTGGTAAAGCTAATTTCCAATCGGAATAATTTTAATAAATTTGCCTTTATATAGGTTAATTAGAAATGTGGAATTGAAAATGTACAAAAGGGAAATTCATCTATAACAGATGTGATTTCCCTTTTGTGTTTTTTTAAGTTGAGTACGATAATACTTAGGAGATGCTGAAATAAATTCAGCATGACGGAAAAAGTGAAAGAAAATCTGCGTTTATCAGCTCCGATGAAAAATCGGAGTAAACTGTATCTACGTATTCTGCGTCCGAATCAAGAGAGTGTTCAGAAAAGTGTGTCAATAGATTATTAAATATTGACATGCTTTTCAAATCTTTCGCCAAATTCTCGGGCTAAATCACGTTGAATAGCTTTATAAGAATGAATACGTTTTTTCCAAACTTTTTGCTTTCTATCC
>JBGCFH010000077.1:0-5026 GCA_045106825.1 Saprospiraceae bacterium
CTTTCCTTTTGTTTCGGTAAAGGCTGTTAATTTATCCATAATTCATTACTTTTAATTCAATGGATAAAGTCTTTATTTTTTACTAATTTTTCAAATTTATTTTTTTTACATATTAATAATTATAATTTGACAACTCTAATATATGCTAAACTATAATTTGGAATTAAAGAAACTATTCAAACCATTTTCAAAAGACTTTCTATGATTTTAAAATTGTGGAAAGTCTTTTGTTAACCGAACGATAAAAGCCCAAAAATTTCACAAAACCAATCTATTTTTACAAATATTATAAACGAGAAAATAATATGGGAAATAGACTACTTATAATAGATTTTTGTTGATATAAATTGATTATAGAAAATAACAACTCCTCTCCTACCCTTTAAAAAAAAGGAATTATCCAATAGTTACTTCAATTTAGCAATAGAAGATGATGACAATAAAGAAGTCATTTGTTTAATCGCAGCTTGATTCAATATTTCAAGTCGTTCATCTTTTTGTAATCCAATTCTAATCAATTCTGCATTGACAGCTTCCAAGTTAGAAAGTACCAATAATTGGTACTGATTGGCCGAATCTCGAAGATTTCCTTTTGTATCTTGACTCTGTAAACGCCATTCTTTTGCAGTCATTCCAAATACTGCGACATTTAAAATATCTGCTTCGTTGGCATATACAAAACCACTTTTAGTAGCTATTTTTTGTGGAATTAGTTTTTCTTTAATCGCATCAGTATGAACGGTATAATTGATTTTGGATAAGGTTCGTTTCAAATCCCAATCAAGTACATCATTCAGTTCATTCGCTTCTATTTCTTTTAATCGCTGAAACTCTTTAATAACATACAACTGAAAAGCTGGACTCAACCAATAACAAAACCCCAACGCAATATCCAAATGTGCAAAAGTTCCACCATAACGTCCTGCTTTTGAGCGAATACCAATCGCCTTTGTATTTTTCGTCCATTTAGAAACAGACAAAATAAAGCGGTTAACACCAGCTTCATTTCTAATCTTATCGAATTCGATAGGATTAAAATCCGGATTATACATTTGTTCCCAAACGCCCAAAAATTCAATCGTATCTCTTCCTCGCATCCAATTCGTAATCAACATCGAAGGATTCTCTGCATTAAATTTTTTAGCAATATCTGTTAATGATAAATAATCTTGCTTTTTTTGAGATTGTATCTGTATATCAATACCTTGAATAATGAGGCTTTTACCTTTTGCCATAGTTACAACTTATTTCGATAATGAGTATTCGGTTTTAAATAAATGATGTGACTGCAAACTACTTTATTCCTCTTTCCAAAAGATACTCAATATAATCTGTCATTTTCATTTGTTTCTCTAAGGCTTTTACTTTTAATCTATAATGCAAATCTTTATTGATTCGTACCGTTTTATAGGTAACATTATCCTTACGAGTTTCTACTTTAGCCACCTTTTTAGGCGTTCGTTTTACAACAGTTTTAGTTTCTGTTTTAATATTTTTCTGTTTTTTCAATCGCAGGTTTTTCGCCTTCCATTGCTTTCGCTGCTTCCTTCGCTATATCTGTCGGAATATTTCTTAGATTACTAATACTTAATTTTCGCTTAGCCATTTTTCAATTATTTATTGGATTTAAAAAATCGGTTATTCAATATTAAACTTCTTACAAAATTCTTTAAAAAACTCCGTGAATCGTCTTCGACCTTCAGCATCTTCAAATACTGAAAATAATGTTGAAGGACTTGAGAATAATTTTAGATTATTTAATGAATTATCAAAAACCTCTAAGCCTTCAGAGGTTAAAAAATCAATTGTTTCTTGATTTTCCTTTTTTCGAGATTTCCGATTTAATACACCATAAAACTCAAAATCAATAGAAACACTTTTTTTATAATTGGCCAAAACTTGAATTGCTTTTATAAAATCTTTCGTACTCAAACTTTCATAAACGCCACCTAAAAATGGAATTAAAATACCATCACAAAATCCTAAAATTTGTAATAGCTGATTTCCTTCTTCATTATCCGTAATACGAGGAATATCTATGAAGATATAATCATACTTTGATTTATTATATTGCAAAAAATCATGAAGAAATTTAAATGGCAAAGCTTCAACAGTATAAGGCACTTTCTCATCAGGAAAAGCGGCACTTTCCATTTCTCGATATTTCGTGATTGACTTTTGACTATCACAATCTACAATACAAACTTTCTTCTTTTTATCAATCGCAATCGCAGATGCTAAAAGTGTCGTTATAGTAGATTTTCCTACACCACCTTTTCGATTCGCAATACTTAAAATTTTAGCTTCCATTCTCTGATATTTCAATTTATGTTATAAAACAGAACTGTAAAAAGACAGTTTAATATTTCTATAAAAAAGTAATTAAATAGTATAATATTATTACAGAAATACAATATTACAGAAAAACTTTTAAACTAAATAATATTTCTGTAATTCTATCTTTTTATATAAAAATATTTCTGTTTTAGACTATTTATATTAAAAAACAGAAAAATATTATTGTAATAAAAGTTTTTTATAATTAAACAGAAAAGTTTTTCTGTTTAATTACTTTTCTGTTTTTTCATAGAAAAACATTTTAATATAAATAGTTTAATGTTAAATAACAGAAAAGTTATAAAACAGCATTACAGAAAAATATTTCTGTTTTAGTTTAAAAACTATCATTTTTGACAAAAGTCATTAAAATCGAAAGATGATGATTATAAAAATTCTAAAAGGGGAGAAGTTCAGTAATTGAATTTTTGATTATTTTAGTTCGTTTTAAGCGATAGAAAAAATCAGGTTACATTATGAACTGTTTTTTTCAGAAAAACAGCGTATATGCGTTAAAAACAGCTATAAAACAATAATTTAAAGTTATTATAAGAAATTCTTATCAAAAATTTGAGTTTAAGCTAAAGGGGGAGAAGTTCAGTAATTGTAGTTTTTACATTTTTTTTTCAAAGAAATAATTAGAAATTAGGACAATAATGAATGAAATTACTATGTATAGTACCTTTTTCCATGAAAAATTTAATTTTTATAAACGTCATATCTCTTTTTAAGACTTTTTAAAGTTTTTAAACTTAATATCTTTTCTTCTTTAGGCTATTTTAAAAACCAAATCTAAATATTTGATAATCAATATTTTAATTGATAGCGTTTAAAGCTAAAAGGGGAGAAGTTCAGTAATGAAAAGCGAGAAGTTCAGTAACCAATTTTAGTTAAAAGGGGAGAAGTTCAGTAACCAAAGGGGAGAAGTTCAGTAATGAAAAGGGAGAAGTTCAGTAACCAATTTTAGCTAAAAGGGGAGAATAAAAAAAACTCTCCCCTTTTAAACCAAAAATGCTATATTTGTATAGCATTTAATAATTATGAAAGATACAAATTTAATTGTTCGGTTTGATGATAAGTTGATATATCATGGTTCTTACAGTCTAACACCAAGGGCTGTGAAAGTTTTATGTTATATTATTGCTCGATATATTAACCCAGTAGAAGATGAACGATTACCGATTGCAATAGAGATTCCTTTGACTGAATTGATTCAATATGCGATTCCAAGTAGTTCAAATTCAAAGAAATCAAATTCCATTTATCAAGAAATTGATAAAATTTGTGACGAGTTAACCTCTAAAATTCACTTTTCAAGTGGTGTAAAAGTTGATGGTTATGAGTTACGAGGTTATATTAATTGGTGTTCTTCTGCGATGCCAATTAAAAAAGATGGTCAAATTTTAATACGATTTGGCTTTGATCCACTGATGGGACAATTTTTATTAGGATTAACACAATACGTTCGGTTATATCGTCCTGAAATTAATAGATTGAGAGGTTCACATGCTATTCGGATTTTTCAAATGTTGAAAGGAATAAGGAATCGGAGAGCAAAGCATGAAACTGTCAGTAAAGAAGTCTATGAGGTAAAACATTTAAAATTTTTATTGGGTTTAAAAGATCGTTATGCTAAGTTTAAGGATTTTAATCGTTGGGTTTTAAAGGCTTCGATGAAAGAAATTAATAAAAAAACGACCGTAAAAATTTTAGCAATTGAATCCATAAAAGAGGGTAGGAGTACGAAGTCAATTCGATTTGTTTTCACCGATCAAGAACCAAAAGATGGTCTTGCTTCATTGCCTTTATGGGGACAAGATATTGTACCAAAAGAGGAAGAAATTAATGAATTACCTTGGGCTCAATTCAACGCTTACAAAACATTAGTAGAGTTTGGAGTTGATGAAGGAATTGCATTTAAACAAATTATTCCAACCATAAAAGGAAGTGAAATTAGAGGATATGAAGATCATTTTATTGAAAAGGCATTAGTTATTTTTAATAAAAAAGCCAAACAAAAAAATGCTGGAACTTTTGTGAAATGGTGGATTAATAAGAAAGTTTTCGATTCTACAAGTGATATTTGGGCAGTTATTTTGGAGGATATTGTTCGATATAAAAAAACACT
This sequence comes from Saprospiraceae bacterium, assembly GCA_045106825.1. GTDB lineage: Bacteria > Bacteroidota > Bacteroidia > Chitinophagales > Saprospiraceae > CAWVWD01. The sequence continues at coordinate 4,466 of JBGCFH010000077.1, forward strand.
TCAAACAACAGATGAGGTAAAATATAATAATCGAGAAGTTGCTATGGATATGTCGATTGTTGAATTTAAAACCTATTATCGAACTCAGAATAGTGCAACATCTGTGGTAAAATCGTCAAAAAAAGGATTGAGTTCAATTAATGATATTTTGAATAAGAATTAAATTAAAATCGAAAAATATACAAGTTATTAGTATTAGATTATCATCTAAGAAAATATTTGGTTTAAAAAATAGATTTACGCTGAAGAATTGTGGATTCAATCTTTTGGTGTAAGTCTATTTTTTTTGTAAAAAACTCTATTGTAATGGTTCAAAAATCATTGATATTAAAAGTAGCAGAGAGTGTTCAAAAAAGTGTGTCAATGAAATTTTTTATAACTTAGAAAAAATTTGTGATACATGAAAAAGAAAAGAAGCTCAAAAAAAAGGTAGATTTGATTATAATCAGTTTGAAAAATCAGCGATAGAAGGTTTACAATCTGGACAAGGTTTAGTTGGCGAAAATGGCTTATTAAAAGAATTAATGAGCCATTTAGTACAAAGCTCGTTGGAAGGAGAAT
>JBGCFH010000078.1:0-2706 GCA_045106825.1 Saprospiraceae bacterium
ATGAAGCAGAAGTGTCGAATTGGCATGATACGGATAGTTTATTTCATCAACATGGTTCACATACAGCAGGAACACTCATTGTTCGAGATTTTGAATCACAAGAGGAATTGTATTGCGGTGAGTTAAGTGATATATTCAAAAAAGACGAATATGGACCTGAAAAGAACCATTTTACAAAAGAGGATTTACGCGAAAACGAAGTCATGCTTTATGCCGAATCTTCGGAAAAAGGAACGCCTTTCTCAGGTAGAATTGAAGTCGAAGACGACCATGTTTTTGATATTGAACTCCTGTCTTTTAGCCGTGTCAGTGTAAAAGTAGGTGAAATGGATTTAGGCGAAATCATTGAATACATAATGTATAACGATGAAGATGTTGATAATGACCATTATCAAACTTATGGAAAAGGGCTTGAATTAGACATTATTGAAGAATGGTAAATTCAATCATTAGAATGAAGTCTGTTAAGTAAATCTATTTATATAGTTTTCTTTTAAAAAAATCACAAACAAATGGCAAAGGATTACACAAAATATAATGTAACAAATGTTGGCGAAAAGCTTAATAAAGCTCGATTGGTACAAGCGATTGTAAAAGATTACATTGCTAAAAACACACCGAATTGGGAAGCTTTACAAACGGATTTTCCTGATAATTTGCAAGGTAACAAGTGCGTAGTTGCGAAGAAAATCGACGTTGAAAAAGAAAGAGATTTCTATATGGACGCACCATTTGCATTGTCTGACGGAACAAAAATCGTGACTTGTCGTCAATGGGGCAAAGACAATATTTTGAATTTCATTGCTCAAGCCAAAACTTTAGGCTATTCAGTGCTTGTTGATGGAGAAGCAGCGGAAGAGATTGAAGAAGAATCGCCTTTAGATGCGGAGCAAATCGAAAAATTCAAAGCACAAGAAGCAGAACTTGAAGGTGATTATTGTGATAATATATGGGATGCCATTTCACTATATGATGATTTATTAGAAGAAGGCGATACGGCTTGGGCTGACCGAACTTTACAAAAAATCGAAGATGCTGCGGATAGTTTTTTAGAATTAGAAACGGTTTGTGAAAAGCTAAAAGAACGCAACGAAACGGAGTGGCTTTTGGCAACTGCAAAAAAAGCAGCAGCAAAAACAGAAGATGCAACTGATAATGTTTCTTTGGCAAATCTTATCGCAAAAGCAGATAAAGATTGGGCATTAAAACTCTACCAAAAAGCCGAAGAACTGGCGGAAGGTTTTTCTGATTTGAACAATTTAGGCGATGCTTTAGCGAATGATGATTACTTAGGCGACAAAGAAAATGCCCTTCGAGTGCACCGAAAAGCAATGTCTTTTATTGAAGATAAATGGGACAAACGTAATTTTATTAGTAGCCTCGAAGATTTAGGCAAAATCGGAGCTGAACTATTAGCCGAATACATGGATTTGGAAGATAAGTCTGTTCCAAAAATGGATATTCCCGAAAATATTTTTGCAAGTTATCAGCTTCCTTGGGGCAGATTTGTGTCGCTTCGATTGGAAAATGGACCTGCTTTTGACAACACTTATAGCTTCCGTATCCTTTTGGATATGAAAGAAAAGAAAATAGTGGGTAAAACCAATGAAGATAGATTTAGACGATGGTTTGATGAGCGAGAAGTTGGTATCTATGATGATTTTGTAAAGCTGAAATCTTATGATGGTGTGCTTACTATTTCGGGTGGAGATTCTAAAGAAACGGAAGATTGGCAAATCAGTTGTCATACAGGTTTTGAAGAAATTTTAGACGGCGAATTGCCAAAAGATGCTTCAGGTGATGACTTGTATAATGCGGTTGGACAAGAAAAGGAAGTGTATCAATTGTATCGTTATCTCTACGATAATTCTGATGAAGAAGGTATCAAAGTTGGTTTTAATGAAGCAGATATTGCGGCACTGACTAAAGCTGATAGTAGCTATGAATTTGGAGAAGCCTTAGAAAAAGCCTTGGAGAAAGAACAATTAGATGCGTTGGATTATGAGCCGCTTTTGATTGAAATGTCTAACGAAAACACGCTTAAAGGACAATCTTTTAATTTGTCAATTTCTAATCTTGCAGGTTTGGTCAATCTTCATTTTGGTAACTTATGTCATCGTGCCTATTATGGAGAAGAAGGTATTACCAAAACAAATTTGGAATATGCCGCAACTTGGGGCGAACTCGTCACTGCCTTAGCAGAACGTGCAAAAAAGGCTGATGATTATATCAATTTGGCGAGTTGCATACAAATGAAATTTTCAGCATTTGAAGATAGAGCAGAATGCGAACAATTTGCTAATGAAAATTACTACCGTGCCATTGAGGAAATGGACGATGTAGGAGAATTAGTTAATTTGGTTAGTGGACATTTGCAGGAAGAATATTATGAAAATGATGAATTAACGACTAAAGCAGGTGAAAAAGCACTCAATTTAGCTGCTACTTTCGAAGACTACGCTTACATCTGTTTTGACGATAACCAACGTTGTAATTTCCGTAATTCAGATATTTATAAAAATGCTGTAACTAAAGTAATTGAACTAAAAATATACGCAGAAGACAACGAATTAGAACGTTTTAAAGGAATGTTAGAAGAAGAGGAAGATGAAGAAAATTTGGAGAAGTTCAATGAAGTATCCAACGAATCTCAAACCGTAAAAGAAGTAAACATTAAGATTGGCGGACGTATTCCAAATTATCTTT
>JBGCFH010000079.1:0-11279 GCA_045106825.1 Saprospiraceae bacterium
TTTTTGGTCATCTCGTCTGTTAATTCATTAATACCAGAAAAATAAACTAACATTACATAATGGTCTCCAATCAAAGAACAATATGAAAATTTATAAAAAGTAACTCGTATACGCTCGAAGCCAATCAGCTTTATAATTGTAAGAATAGTTCCTGAAGTTGCAATTATGTTTTTAAGTACATTGTTATCACTAAAATCTAAGGTCTCAATAATATAAAGTATTCCGAAATAAGCAACGATTACAAAACTCAACATCAATATTCCTATGATGACTTTGGCCGCTATTCTCATGATATAAATAGTTTTTAGATTATTAGTTTAAAATTGTTTAGAATAATGTTTTATTTAGCGTTAAAAAACTAATCAAACACTTAAATTTATTGTATGAAATGTAATTCTTAAAATGTAAAGAATAGATAAAGAATACTAATTTTATTTTGTAAATAATTGGTTAGTAACCATAATATTACAAAATTTATATTAAAATATATGATTAAATTGATATTTATATAGTATTTGAATATTCGAGTTTTAAATAACATTGGAACACTCAAACATAACAAAATGAACTGGCTACAACGACAACCTTTCTACATCAAACTCACGAATAATGAATATTGGCCAATGTGGGCGATTTATCTTCCGATAATAATTTATTATCCATATTATTCATTACGATCGGGTTCATTTGCTTTTTTTTCAGCAACAAATCCTTGTGCTGGCGGAATGCTTGGTGCTTCAAAAAAAGTGATTTTAGATAAAATAGATGCGAAATATAAAGCTGTAAGTCTGCTGATTTATAGAAATACACCTTTGGATGATGTGTTGAAAATTATGAAAAATCATCAGGTTGATTTTCCGATTGTAGCAAAACCAAATGTGGGCGAACGAGGAATGTTAGTTGAAAAATTGGATTCTGTAGAAGAACTGAAAATACATTTGACAAAAAACAATATTGACTATATTATTCAACCATTTATTGACTATGAGGAAGAGTTAGCGATTATGTATTGGCGGATGCCTAATGAGAAAAAGTCGAAAATTTATTCAGTTGCTCGAAAAGAGTTTTTGTCTTTTACTGGTGATGGAAAACGGACTTTACGAGAGATGATTTTGGATTATCCTCGTGCTATTTTACAGTATAAAAAATTAGAAAAACGATTCTCAAAAAAGATGGATATTGTTTTGCCGAAAGGCGAAAAATTAGAACTTGAACCTATCGGAAATCATAATCGTGGAACGATGTTTTTAGATGGAAATCATTTGATTGATGAAGCAATGGAACGGGTAGTTTCTGATATTGCAATTGGTATTGATGAAGTGTATTTTGGGCGTTTTGATTTGAAATGTCGAAGCATTGAAGATTTTAAGAAAGGAGAATATATTGCTATTTTGGAACTGAATGGAGTAGGAGCGGAACCTGCTCATATTTACGATCCGAATACCAGTCTTCTTGAAATTTATAAAGCTCAAATTGGACAATGGAAAAATATGTTTCGTATTGCGATGTATAATCATAAAGTTCGTGGCATTCCGTTTATGACATTAAAGGAAACGAGAGCTTATTTTAAAGAAATGTTTGCGTATCATGATGATTTGGATAAAAGTTGATTGAATACAGCGTTTTATTAAAAATAAAACAGAACGATTTTTTTTACTAATAAATCCCTTTCTTTTATAAATTGTGGGTTTTGCTTTTTCGCAATAATTTAGGAAAGTGTTGAAGTCGGTTATTATGATAAGGCAATCGCAAGAAAAGTCATCAGGTGAGTTCTTTAACAAAAATCGAATGAAAAACTACTTTTCGTAAAGTTTAACATACTCACCTGATGACTATTTGAAAATTTTTTTGATTCTTGCGATTGCCATATTATTATGATTGATTCATTTTTTTTGATGAATAATGAATCATTGATAATTCATTCAACCGTTGCAATTCTTTTTCGTGATTTCTCTATCAATCGTTCAAAATCAAGAATCAAAGCACTTCCAACATTACCAACAATCGTTGATAAACCAAATTTTGAAAACTCAATTACTTTCGTAAAATTGCCCAATTGAAAATGAATTTTGGCTAAGAACAAAGCTGTTCTTGTATCTAAAAGAAAGGCTTTATCTAATCTATTATTTATAATGTCCCACCAATAATCATCTTCATCATTTGGTGTTAAACGCTTTCGAATATCAGTATCATAAGCTTTAACTTTCTTTAAATCAGTAACAAAAAGCGATTCTATAAATGTAAAATAAACACCAATTTCAATACAAAAACTTCGACTGTCACGATTCATCTGAACCATCAACAAATCAATCGTTTGGTTATCATTTACACGTCGAAAATGAAAACCTGTGCCTTTCCAATTTTGTTCTCGGAGTTTTGGTGCGATGTTGGTTTTGATTTTTTGGGTATGCATTATTTCTGATTTAATGAATCTAAAACCTTATCAATTTTATCTTTCAAAATAGGTAATATACTTTGTCCTAATAGATAAACTTCCGTGCAGCCTTCTATTAATTCATTATTAATCACTTGATAATTATTTTTTGCATTTTCTGTTGCTTTTTGAATAAAAATTGGATGTCTTCGAGAATCAAAACCGCCATTAAACGTATTATTAACAAAGGCTTTCCAATTAGAACACTTACTTGAATTTTCAAGGTTTTGCATTTTTTCAAAATGATGATAATGTAACCAAACTTCAAAACAAGGATTACTTTGAGCAATAAACCAATTTTCATTTTTACTGCAAAATTCTTTTAGAACTTTGATTTGAGGCGTTCGAGAAGCGGTTTTATCCATATCGACATCTAAAACAATCCAAACTTCATCACCTTTTTGAAATTCATATTTTGGTTTTAGGTTAGTTTCTGATTTGAGAATACATTTTTGAGCTATTTTTAATAAACCCAAAGGAGAATTATCTTCTTGACTATCAAGTTTATAAATTTCAATATTTACCCTCGAATCCATTTCTTTGAAATACTTAAAGTATTGATATTCTCATTTCCGACCTTCGCAAAAAATATAAAGACTCTTATCTATCTTTCCTAATGATTCTCGCTTAAAGAGTCTATTCGTTAATAACATATTCCTGCCAGTTTAAATCGGTTAAGTTTGCTAAAAAAGGAATTGAACCATAACGGCCATTTAAGTAGCCTTTTTGAATATTAATTGTATTATGTTCTCGTTTAAAATCACTTAAAGCATATAAGTCTGTTGAACCATTCTTATCTTTTTCTACAAACCAAATTTCATCTTGTCGAAATATTTTTTGGTCTAATAAATTTGATTCGTGCGTTGTAAAGATTAGCTGTCCTTTTGTATTTTCATCTAACGAAACTTTACGAATTAACTCTTTTATCAAAAGAGGATGAATACTTCGTTCTATCTCATCTATAATAAATACTTTTTGTGTTGATAAAATATTTTGTAAAGCAGGAATGAAATCTAATAAACGAATTGTACCATCAGATACTTCTTCCAAATTAAATAATTTTAATTGATTACGTTTACCTAAATGCCCAACTTTTAGTCGTTTAACAAATACCTCTTCCTCTTCTTTTACAATAATAATTTCATCACCTCTTCGACTAGTAATACCAATCATATTATTAGGAGATTGTTCTAATTCTAAAATTAGTTTTTTCAATTCATTCTCGTTATCAATACCAAAGAAATCTCTAATATGTTTTTTTTCTGTATTCAGAGAAGTGATACCAATATTAAAAGAACACATCAAACTTTCAGCATAATGTCTAAAATTTGTATCAACATCAACACGATGTGCTAATGCACGAGGTTTTGATTCAGGTGTAATTATATTAAGCGTCTTTTCAAACCACCGAAATACTTTTTTTATAATTTGTAAGAATTGATTTTCTCGATTTGATAAAATTTTTAAAATGAGTTCTTTAGGTTTAATAAATTCTTCTAATAAGATTGATTTCAACACCTGACTTCTAAGATCATTCTCAAAAGCATCCATGAATTGGATACTTACCTTTCCTTCCTTCGTTGTTTTTCGCTCAAAAATTAACTTATCTTCTTTTATACCTAAACCTGATTCATACAATTCTTCCGTCAAAATCAATCCTTCAAAAACTTCAATACCATAATAAAAAGGAATGTTATCTTGAATAAATTCCACTACAAACAATTGACTTTGCGAAGCATCATTAAATTTAAACGCAATATTTCTTTCGTTCCCTGTTACATTTTCATTTAAAACTAAATTTTGAAAATGTTGAAGTGCCTTAATTAAATTCGACTTACCAGCACCATTTGCACCATAAATTGAAGCCATTTTTAATACATTAAAATTATTGACTTTATATAAATGATGTTTTAATGTACCCAAACGACCGTAAGGTAACATATTAAATTCCTTGCGTTCTCCGAATGAAAAAACATTTTCGATTGTGAAGCGTATTAGCATTTTGATTACTTTACGTGAAAAAAGTAGTGTAATATGTATTATATATACTTATTGTGCAAATTTTTTACTCAAAAAGTATCTTTAATAAGGATTTTTTCACGTTAATCTAATTTTTTATTAAGAGTAAATTAAGATTTTATAACTATACCTATAAAATAATTATAGCTGCAAAAAATATGTTTTAACTTTTTTGATTACAAAACCAACAACCCAAACTCCCTCAACCCATCAAACAATTCACCACCAAAAACCACTTCAAACTCCCCAAAATCCAAACCTTCAAACTCCACTTTCAAAGCCTGAAAAGTCAGCGATTCATCCGACTTAACATAAGCCTTTTTCAAAATCGAAACCAACCATTCACCCAAATCAGCATCCAAAACAATTTCCGAAGAAGATTTCTTATTTGCAAACGTCAACGCTGCCATATCGTAGCCTTCTTCATCTTGAAAAAGTTCAACTTTTGGTAAAGGATTTATCCATAAAATACGAGAATGTTTGCGAGGTTGTTTGTCTGTATTCATTTCGAGAGCAAACTCAATAAACTGCGGAGAAATCGTCGTATCAGGAATATCAAAACCAAACCAATCTTGTAGCGAAAATTCAAAACAAACGCCGTGCATATAGTTAAAAAGTGACTTGCGTAAACCTTCACCGAATAAGTCGTGATTCGCACCTTTCGGATCGTTGTGCCAAAGGTCGTTATCTGCAAATCCACCGAAATTTGGGCCAATGCGTTCTACGCCATAAACGTGTGGTTCAAGACCAATCGGACTATGTGAAGTCATCGCCAAACGATGCCAAAATCCTGACTGAACGATGCCTAACTCAAAAAGTTGGCGAACCATTTCGAGGGAATTGATGGTTTCTTGTGCCGTTTGAGTCGGGAAACCGTACATCAAATAGGAATGAACCATAATCCCAGCTTTGGTGAAATTATCACAAACTTGGGCGACTTGTGCAACCGTTACGCCTTTTTTCATCAGCTTCAATAATCGGTCAGAAGCAACTTCCAAACCACCAGAAACGGCAATACAACCCGACGCTTTCAGTAAGCGACAAAGGTCAGCCGAAAAGCTTTTTTCAAAGCGGATATTTGTCCACCAAGTAATCGTAATTTTGCGTTTGATAATCTCAATCGCCAAATCTCGCATCAATGCAGGCGGAGCAGCTTCATCGACAAAGTGAAAACCTGTTTGTCCAGTTTGTGCGATGATTTCTTCGATTCTATCGCATAAAAGTGTTGCAGTTAAAGGTTCGTAGCGTTGAATATAATCGAGCGTTACATCACAAAATGAACATTTTCCCCAATAACAACCATGTGCTAAGGTCAGCTTATTCCAACGTCCATCGCTCCAAAGTCGGTGCATCGGATTCACAACTTCTATCACCGACAAATAATCGTGTAACAGCAAATCGCTATAATCAGGCGTTCCAGTTTCTCGCTGCGGAATGTCCAATTCTTTCGCTCCGTCAAACTTGCAAACGACGCCATTATGTAAAGTGAAAATTCGTTTTAATTCCGTAATCGGGCGTTTGCCGTCGAGGTGTTCTAATAAGATTTGAAACGGTGCTTCGCCATCGTCCAAACTTACAAAATCCAAGTAATCAAAAACTCGCTCGTCCGCTACGGTTCGTAATTCAGTATTCGCATAACCGCCACCTAAGACGATTTTTATATCGGGAAAGTTGGCTTTTATATATTGTCCGCACTTCAAGGCTGCAAATAAATTCCCAGGAAAGGGAACAGAAATACCGACGATATTTGGCTCAAAGTCCATGATTTTTTCGTGTAATAATTCCACCAAAAAATCCATCAAAATGGAATTGGGTTGCTGCAAAGCAGTTTCTATCGGTGCAAAATGCGTTGCGGTACTCGACAAGCGTTCTGCATAGCGAGAAAAACCAAAGTTCGCATCCACGACTTCTTTGATAAAATCGCCAATATCTTCCAAGTACAACGTTGCTAAATGTCGTGCTTTGTCTTGTATTCCCATTGAACCAAAAGCCCATTCCATGTCTTCCAAATTGTCAAAACGTGACGCTTCGGGCAAATACGTTCCATCACAAATACTATGTGCTAAAGTTGGATTTTTGTTTTGTAAAAAGGTAATGACAGGCGTAATTGTGGCTAAATATTCGTCTTGTAAGGTGTAGATTCGGTAGGAATTATCGGTTAATTCCGCCTCGTCTGTAACAACTGAAAATACAGATTTCAAACCATCAACAGAGAACAATTTCAACGTCGTTTCTAATCCCAAATCACATTGCATACTTTCGTAGCCTAAAGTATTGAGAAAACCTTTGAGGTAAGCGGTTGCCGGATAAGGTGTGTTCAGTTGTGTGAACGGTGGCGTTAGTAGTAGGATTTTTGGTTTCATAGATAAATGTACAACGAAGTTATACTTCGTTTTTAATTTTTGGCAAAGATAGGTAATTGTGAGAAGATAAATTTATTAGATTTTAACCAAAGAGCTTTCTTAATGTTGGATTTTTCCATTCCAGTTTTTTGACTTTTCCATTTTTTATAATTAACCGTTTTCTTTTACTAAAGTCTATAATTTTATCTCCTTGGATTAATTCGTTATTGAGATAAACTATTTCTCCAGTATTTATCATATACATCTCTTGAACATAAACTTTCAATTTACCATCAATTGTATTATATTCTTCAATTGAATATTTTTTTTGAATGGTACTATCTACAATTTTTAAGATATAGTTGTTTGTCGTTTCATACATTCCATCTGTTACTTTGCGATTATCCATTCTTACAAGTTTTCCTTCTAAACGATAATCGTCGAAACCTGAATAATACATTTTTAACACTCGTTTATCTTTAAGAATTAAAGGTCTTATACTTTTTTTATTTAAAGCTAAAGTGTCGAAGTAAGAAATAATATCTAAGTGAGGAACAGTATTCTCATTAGCAAATACAAAAAAATCGTGCTTTGTCCCATCTAATTTCAAAATCATCACGTCTTCATTCAAAAAGACTTCATTAAGTAGAAGTTTATCATTTCCTCTATCTATTAAAATAGATTTTGTCCCAATTAAATGTTCCCAATGACCAATTTGAACCTTTCCATTTTTTGATAAGATAAGTTCATTATTATTTTTGAAAATCATTTTTTGGATTTCTAAATCGTTGTCAACCAATGCCCAAGGTTTATTGGTGTACATTGATTGTTTTTGTAGTGAATGACTGTATTGCTGAACCTTGTCAAGAATGTTTATGATAAAATCAGACATATATTTATATTTTTAATGTAAAATATTAAAAATAAATGCTAAGCAAAAATTTAAGCATCAAATAATTCAGCAGGATTAATTTTGAATTGTAACATTTGGGCGGTTTTTCGTCCGTTGTCACCACCTTTTCGTTGCATTGTAATTCGACTAATTTTAAAATTACCTCGTTTTGTAATTTCTACATCACCATTTCCAAAGAAATTCAAACAGAAGTTCATTGGTTTTAAAATCCATCTTGCTTCGCCTGCTACTTTTTGAGCAACTAACATCCATTCTGCTGCAAACTTTCCTCTCCCTTTTAAAATATCACTAATTATCAAGGCTTGATTTTCTTTCAACCATTTTACAATAAGTTGCTGGTTTTCAATAGAAAACTCATTTGCAAAAGTTCGTCTTTTATCTTTAGGATTATCAACAATTGGTAGAATTTCGCCTGTGTACTGTTTTAATAATTCCGTAATTTCATTCGGAATATTCCACATTTCCACATACTTATCTACCCAACGTTTATCAATTTGATTAAAACCTTTTAAGTTACTAACTAACTTCACTTGTAAATTTTCGACATCAATTGCTTCTTTCAATTTAATGGTAATTTGTACCTGAACATCAGTTTTATGACCAGAAATCACAATAGCTTTGACAAACTCAATTTCATCAAGATTGTATTCCATTATTTTAAGCCAAAGCTGTGCTTCTTCATCAGTTTGCCAATTATTGAACTTCTTGACGATGTCCTTCTCGTTCTTGAAACCGTTTTTTGCTGTCTGTGAGCCTAAGAGTTGATGTTTGTCCATTTTCAATTGTCTTAATAATTTCCTCAATAATAAACTGCAACACATTCACCGAAACACTATTTCCAAACTGTCGATGTGCTTCCGTCACACTTTTCGGTAAAATAAAATCTTCGGGAAAACCTTGTAATCTTGCACATTCACGAGGCGAAAGTTTGCGAATTTTGCTGTTGATTTGATACAAACCTGTTTTTGAACCTGCTCCACCGCCATGTGCAGAAAGTGTAATCGCATGACCTAACGGATGGTAAATTCGTTCGCCTTGTCCGCCTTTATTGACTTTTCCAATTTGAATTGGTCGGTTCGGTAATTCTATTTCACCAAAGATATTTTTTTGAGGTTCAAATTGTTTATAAATCCACATATCTTCTCGCTCGATGATTTTTCCATTAGTTGGGTTTTCTTCTAAAATATCATTCAAACAAGAAACAATTTTTTGGTTTGGAAATTCAAAATTACCATTATAAAAATCCTTATGAAAGCCAACAATATAAACACGTTCCCGATTTTGTGGTAAACCAAAATAACGAGTATTTAATACTTTATAAAAAACATTATAATTCAAATTTTCTAACGTGGAAAGCACCGTTTTTAAGGTTTCGCCTTGGTTATGTCGAACAAAATTTTTGACATTTTCCAATAATAAAATCTTAGGTTGATGATGATTTATAATTCGAGCAATATCAAAAAATAATGTTCCTCTTGTATCTTCAAATCCTTTTTGTTTGCCCGAAATCGAAAAGGCTTGACAAGGAAATCCACCACATAAAATGTCATGTTTCGGAATCGTTTTGGCTTCTATTTTTGTAATGTCACCATGAGGTTTTAAACCATGATTTGTTTCGTAAACGGTTGCGGCTTTTTTATCAATTTCAGAAGCAAAAACCGCTTTTGCACCATAAGACTTCAAGGCATAATGAAAACCGCCAATTCCTGCGAAAAGGTCGATAAAAGTGTAGCCTTTTAGTTTTTGTTGATTTGGTGCGATTTGCTTCATGTTACAAAGATAGGGAATTATATAAAACAGGATTCAAATCAATCAAATCAAATTTTTTTAAAACAATAGACAGACTTGTCTGTTAAGGTTAGTATGAAAAGTGATACAAGAAATAAAATTATTGAAACTGCTTCGGAATTATTCTATAAAAAAGGATATAACTCGACAGGTATCAATGAAATTATCAGAGAATCTGGCATTGCGAAAGCGACACTTTATAGTCACTTTAAGGCAAAGGAAGATTTGTTGGTCGCTTATTTAGATGCAAAAGATGCGGAATTGATTAAAAATCTTACGACATTTTGCGATAGTAAAACAGAAGGTAATGATAGATTAATTGCGGTTTTAGAATTTTTGGCAGCTTTTTTCAATCAAGAGAACTTTAATGGTTGTTGGTGCATTCGTTCTGTTGCAGAAGTACCGAGAGAAAATCATAGAGTTCGAATGAAAATCAAACAAAATAAAGAGCAATTTCGTAGTTTTTTGAAGCAATTAATTATACAAAATAAACCTAATTTAACAGCGACTCAACAATCAAATTTGACCAACCGATTGTATTTACTTTACGAAGGTGCATTGACGGAAAGTCATATACATCAGGCTGATTGGCCAATTCAAACTGCAATCAAACTTTTAAAAGAAAAATTAGAAAAAATTTAGAGTATTAAAAAATTTAAATATTTAAAGACAGACTTGTCTGTTCTCAAATGTAGTTATTAAAAAAAATATTTCATAAAAGACAGACTTGTCTGTATAAAAAACAAATTAATTATGTCAAATTTTTCATCAAAAACAGCGTTAATTATAGGCGGAACAAGCGGAATCGGGAAAGCGACAACCGCAGCATTATTAAGTAAAGGTGTAACGGTTCATATTGTCGGTAGAAATCCACAAAAGGTAGCAGATGCACCAAATCTTATCAAACATAAAGTTGATATTACAAATAGGGCAGAAGTAGCTGATTTAGTGGCGACAATTGGAACATTTTCAAACTTAGATTATTTGGTCAATGCTTCTGGAATTTTTGGGCCAAAACCATTTTTGGATCATACGGAAGCTGATTACGATTCTTATTTAGATTTGAATAGAGGTTTTTTCTTGATTACTCAAGCTGTGGCAAGACTAATGAAATCTAATGGTGGTTCGATTGTAAATATTGGTTCGATGTGGGCAAAACAAGCTGTGAAAGCAACACCTTCTTCTGCTTATTCTATGCAAAAAGCTGGTTTACATTCGCTTACACAACATTTGGCGATGGAATTGGCGGAATATAAAATCCGTGTAAATGCAGTTTCTCCTGCAGTTGTTGCAACACCTGTTTATCATGGTGTTTTCGGAGGTGAAAGTGCAGCAAAAGAGGCTTTAGTTGGTTTCAATGGTTTCCATCCGATTGGTCGAAATGGAACAGCGGAAGATATTGCTAACTCTATTTTATTCTTATTATCTGATGAGGCAAGTTGGATTACAGGAACGATTTTGGATGTTGATGGTGGTGTTATGGCAGGAAGAAATTAAAAAACTGAAAATTATATTTTTCGATTTTAAATTTGAAAAGAGGTTATTATATTGTTTGATAATCTCTTTTGTTTTATAATCATCATAATTTATAATTATTGTAACAAATATCCAATAGACTTTATTCTAAAATGGTTTCGTAATGAATGGGAATTTAGATTTTATTGCTAATCGAGGCGGCAAAAACGGAGTGTAGCCTTGCTACATGAGTATTTTGCTAACAGCCTGTCCCGAAACTTCGTGGAAAGAGTAGCGATAAAAGATAATTCAGCTTTATACGAAATTA